>JAUWMO010000085.1 GCA_030613125.1 Bacteroidota bacterium
CTTTATAGCTCGGTTCGGCAGGTGATATAATTGCACCAACCTCACCCGGGATTGAAATAAAAGTGACTCCGGATAATGAGGCACCAATCATTCCAAAAGCTACAACAAACCAAGGTGATTGTTTATTTCCGGTGAAAAATGTCTCGTTACTAGTGCTTTTTGAAGTAATAAAAGAAATAATAATTAAAAGGGAAAAGTAGCTGGCCATTACGCCAAAAACGAGAATAGGGTTCATAAAATCTCATAATTTTAAAGATACAAGGTTAATAAAAACATTTAAACCAAAAAAATTGGATAAGCCCACGCTTGATATTACTTTTGAAATATCTTTATCAAAAAAAATGATGTCAATTGATCAATTTCCATCAAGGTTATTAGAAGATGCTGTAAATGAATTCGCCCGTTTGCCAGGAATCGGCAGAAAAACAGCTTTAAGGCTTGTTTTGCATCTTTTGCGGCAGGAGACTGATGAAGTCAGAAGATTCAGCAATACCATTATTCAATTGAAGGAAAATATATTGTATTGCAAAAGTTGTAATAATATTTCTGATTCCGAGATATGCAATATTTGTTCCAATCCCGCCCGCGATCAGGAAACTATTTGTGTTGTAGAGAATATTCGTGATGTTATGGCTATCGAAAACACTCACCAATACCGTGGTATTTATCATGTTCTTGGTGCAATTATTTCTCCAATGGATGGTATTGGCCCGGAAGATCTGAAATTTAATATTCTTGAAAAGAAGATCAAAAACCAGCAGGTTACTGAGTTGATCCTGGCTTTAAGCACAACCATGGAAGGTGATACTACTAATTTTTATTTGTATAAAAAATTCAATGAATTCACAATTAAGATAACTACTCTTGCTCGGGGAGTATCAATTGGGGATGAACTCGAATATGCTGATGAAGTTACCCTGGGTCGGTCAATTATTAATCGGACACCTTTCCAAAATTCGTTTTCCTTGTAAGGTTTTTAAAACTAGTGTTCTGTATTATCTTTGAAACAACAAAATCCATTCATACAATGGAACTTTCTGTTATTATCGTCAACTACAATGTTAAACATTTTCTTGAACAATGTTTATTTTCTGTAAGGCAAGCATTGACAGATATTAATGGAGAGGTTATTATTGTAGATAATAACTCAGTTGACGGATCAGGCTTAATGGTCCGGGAAAAATTTCCTGAGTACATTTATATACAAAACCAGGAAAATAAAGGATTTTCAAAGGCCAATAACCAGGGAATCAAACAGGCTAAGGGACAATATATACTTCTTTTGAATCCTGATACCGTTGTTGAGGAAGATACATTCAGGAAATGCATTAAGTTTATGGACTCTCATCCTGAGGCAGGAGCAATGGGAGTAAAAATGATTGATGGAAAAGGCCGTTTTCTTCCTGAATCAAAAAGATCACTGCCTAAACCATCTGTTGCTTTTTACAAAATATTTGGACTCTCAAAACTGTTTCCTAATTCCAGAATATTCGGCCGCTATAACCTGGGTTTCTTAAGTCAGGATCAGATTCACGAGGTTGATATCTTGCCTGGGGCCTTTATGTTTCTACGAAAAAAAACCCTTCAACAAACTGGCATTCTGGATGAGGATTATTTTATGTATGGAGAAGACATTGACCTGTCATACCGGATAATTCAAAGCGGATTGAAAAATTATTATTATCCTGAAACAACAATAATTCATTATAAGGGTGAAAGCACAAAAAAAAGAAGTCTAAATTACGTGGCATTGTTTTATAAGGCTATGATAATATTTGCTGACAAACACTTTTCAAAAAGTAATGCAAATATGTTATCTTTTTTTATCATAGGAGCAATTTATTTTAGAGCTGCTATATCGGTAATAAAAAGAGTATTTGGAAATATTATCTTACCACTTGCCGATATTACTGCAATATATGCAGGTTACTTGTTTATGACTCCCTTATGGGAAAAAATCAAATTCCCGGAAGGAGGACAGTATCCGAGGGAATTTCTGCATTTTATTGTTCCCGGATATATTCTGATCTGGATAATTACAAACTATTTGTGGGGAGGCTATGATAGACCAATCATGATACTCAAACATATTAAAGGAGTATTGATTGGCAGTCTGCTTATTTTGATAATCTATGCTTTACTGCCACTTGATCTCAGATTTTCGCGCGTATTGATCTTTCTTGGTACTTTATGGGCATTATTATCAACTTTAATAATCAGAATTATTTTTCACTTATTTTGGGGGAGGTCTTTTACAATATACAGCCGTAAAGGCAAAAGAATTCTGATTGCTGGAGGTAAAAATGAAGTGACACGCATAAAAAACATACTCGTACAAACAAAACTGAATCCAAGTTTTGTTGGATATATCTCTCCACCTAATTCCGAATTTCCTCCTCCCTGTTTGGGGAATTTTAATCAAATGGAGGAAATTATTGATTTTTACAACATTAATGAAGTTATTTTTTGCATCCAGGATATTTCAGCAAAGCAGATAATCTCTAGAATGATCCGTTTGTCTGACTTTCAAACTGAATTTAAAATAGCCCCGCCAGAAACCCTTTCCGTGATAGGTAGTAATTCAATTCATACCTCCGGAGATCTGTATCTTTTAGAGGTAAATGCAATAAGCAAACTCGGAAACAGGCGATTAAAACGACTTTTTGATATAGCTACTTCATTATTATTTATAATATCATACCCAATTCTAATTGGATTTATTAAAAACCCAATAGTATTTGGCAAAAATATTCTCAGGGTTTTGTCAGGGAAAAAATCGTGGGTGGGTTATACATTTTGTGAAAACCCTGAGAATATCCCTTTACCAATAATTAAACCTGGCGTTTTATCTCCGGCTGATGGGCATAAAGGTGAAAATCTATCAGTAAAAATCTCTGATTCGTTAAATGTCGCTTATGCTAAAAACTATAGAATAATAAATGATATTATTATAATACTAAAAAGTATAAGAGAATTGGGTAAAGATTAAATAATTTGACTTGATTTTAGATTATAAATTTGTATTTTTGACCATTATTTAGACTAAATAAATACTGTATGGCGAAAATTGAAATCTTATTACCCGCAATGGGTGAAGGAGTTATTGAAGCTACTATTACCAAATGGCTGGTACAGAAAGGTGACAGAGTTGAAGAAGATGATTCCCTTTTAGAAGTTGCCACTGATAAGGTTGATTCCGAGATTCCTGCTCCTGAGGCCGGAATAATTAAAGAGCTGTTATTAAAAGAAGGGGATATTCCTAAAGTTGGAGATGCACTTCTTGTGTTAGAAACTGAAAAGGAAGAACCCTCGTCAGACAGGTCAGAAGTAATTCTTGAGGTTGAAAGGTTAACAGAAAAAAGTCAAGATCCGGAAATTGCTAAAGATAAAAGTACTGAGAAAATTAAAGGGGTTGAACAAGATGGATTATCTCAATTGGCAAACCGTACGCAATCAGGTAAATTTTTATCGCCACTGGTTAGGCAAATAGCAGCCAAAGATGGTATTTCTATTGAAGAACTTGATACGATTGATGGTACAGGCAAAGAAGATAGAATCACAAAGGATGATTTATTTAATTACATTCATAATAAAAAATCAACTGAAAAGCCGGAACATCCTGATGACAGCCTTAGAACTTCTGATAAAATTGAACCTGTTGTCCCATTAGCCTCAAAGCCTGTTGCCTCTGGCATCGGGGATGAAGTTATTGAGATGGACCGTATGAGAAAACTCATTGCTGAACATATGGTTCATTCTAAGAGAACCTCTCCGCATGTAACATCTTTTATTGAAGCCGATGTTACAAATATGGTTATATGGAGGAACAAGATAAAAGACAGTTTTCTCAAAAAAGAAAAACAAAAAATCACTTTTACACCATTATTCATTGAGGCTGCCTCAAAAGCACTACGTGATTTCCCAATGATAAATGTCTCTTTAGATGGAACACAAATAATTGTAAAAAAGAAAATAAACATTGGAATGGCTACTGCCCTGCCTACAGGGAATCTTATTGTACCTGTAATAAAAAATGCGGATGAAAAAAATCTTGTTGGTCTGGCTAAATCAGTGAATGATTTAGCGAATCGGGCAAGACTAAACAAACTTAATCCAGATGAAATCACAGGTGGTACATTTACTATTACTAACTTCGGCACATTTCAGAATCTTTCTGGTACTCCAATAATTAATCAGCCTGAAGCTGCGATATTGGGAGTAGGAGCAATCATTAAGAAACCTGCCGTAATTGAAACAGAAATGGGTGATGCAATTGGTATCCGCCATCTGATGATCCTGTCCTTATCATATGATCACAGGGTTGTTGATGGAGCTCTTGGAGGAATGTTTTTGAAAAGAGTATCTGAATATCTTGAGAATTTTGATCCAAACAGGACATTATAAAAGCATAATTCATAATATAAAAATATGGTTCTCATGAATATTAGGAACAATTTCGTCATATTAATTTCATAACTTTCAATTTAATTTCTATTTTCGTAGGTACTAATTAAAACCTTATGAAAAGGATATACCTATCTTTTTTACTCAGCTTTTTAATATTACTGATTCCTGCATCGGCCCAAAGAAGGTCGGAATTAAAAGAAATGTTTTTTGAAGCTGAATCTTACTTTCTTTTTGAAGAATATAATGAAGCTTTACCACTCTATAGAGAACTTCTGAAACATTACCCGGATAATGATAACCTGAAATATCGTATTGGTATATGTTATTTAAATACACCTGGTCAGAAGGATAAATCCATTAACTACCTTGAAAAAACAATTAACAATATCGATCCAAAATATAAGGAGGGTTCATTCAGGGAAACCAGTGCACCACTTGATGCCTATTTTTACCTGGGAAATGCTTACCGGATCAATAATATGCTGAATAAAGCGATTGAAACATATGAACATTTCAGAGACAACATTAATGAAAAGATCTATGAAATATCAGTTGTAGAGCATCAGATAGGCACATGCCAGAATGCCATTAAACTTCAAAAATCACCTGTCTTCATCAGTTATGTGAATTTAGGAGGAACAATAAATACAAGATTTTCAGATTTTAGCCCTGTAATATCTGGTGATGAAACTACCTTAATCTATACTCAGAAACTTCAGTTTTACGATGCAATCTTTTATTCTAATAAAATAAATGGAAAATGGACAGAACCCAGGAATCTGACACCTGAATTACAGGTTGACCGTGATTTTTATTCAGCTTCTTTATCTTATGATGGTAAAACCTTGTATTTGTATTTGAATGACGATTATGATGGAAATATTTATGTGAGTTATTTAGAAGATGATCATTGGACCAGCGTGGAAAAACTAAATGATAATATTAATACAAGATACTGGGAATCACATGCATGTCCCACCAAAGACGGAAACACGCTATACTTTACCAGTAATCGGAAGGGAGGATACGGTAGCCTGGATATTTATAAATCAGAAAAGGATAGTACAGGAAATTGGGGACCTGCAACCAATCTTGGTCCAACTGTTAATACAGAGTATAATGAAGAAACACCTTTTATAACACCTGACGGAAAAACCTTATATTTCAGCTCTTACGGGCATTTTAACATGGGAGGATATGATATTTTTTATGTTTCTCAGTTTGATAATGGAGAATGGAGTACTCCTTTAAACATGGGATATCCAATCAATACCGCAGATGATGACATCTTTTACGTGCCTGTTGGAGAAGGTTATTTTGCTTTTTATTCCAAGTTTTCAGAATCGGGGTATGGAGAAATGGATATCTTCAGACTTGAAATTTTTTCTGATGAACATCCTAGAAAATTTCGAGTAAATGGGATTGTTTCATTGGCTCCGGTACCTTCAGGTTATCAGGGACAAATATCAATTCATGTAATTGAATCATTGAATTATGATACTGTAAATTACCTGTCTCCTTCATCTACAGGCGAATATGTATTTGTTGTTCCTGCCGGAGAATACGACCTGAATTATAAAGCAAACGGATTTGAAGATGCTACAGAGCATGTTTCAATATCCAAGAATCAAAAGGACTCAATTGTTAGCATACCTGTTAAGGTTTTGGCTCTTTCTGATTTAACTGCTGACCTTGAAGTTATGGATAGCATTTTGGATATTTCGAAAACAGATAGTGTTGAGATTGATCTTGAGGTTGAGCCTGGTTCTATTCTGCTGGTACAAATATTTGATGATAAAACCCTCATTTCTTCGGAAGAATTCTTTGTAACTGACTCAACTTTTACGTACAAATATTTGGCGGAGCCTGGAGATCAGATTATAAAATTCACACTTACTGACAAGTTTGGGAACACTGCCTCTAAAGATGTAACCATTACAACACCTCTGATCCTTGCTGTGGTGCATGAAGAATTGGAAGATAAAACTGAGGAAGACACTATTGTTACTGCTTTTATTGTAAGTCCTGAAGTCAGGGAGTTTAAAAATCGTCTTAGTATTTATGCAACGGGGGGCCTCGAAGAAGTGTTAGATTCCATAGATCTTCAGAAAGAAAAAATTGGCAGCCCACATGACCTGGTTCTATATCTTAATGAAAATGCCGATAAATACGATTATTCTCCAGACGATGTTGATACTCTTTTATGGCACGCTGCTTCACGAAATGATCCAAATGCAGACAGGTTTCTCAGGAACATTAAACATAGTGCTTCAGGGGATGTTGCGCTTTTCCTTGGAGATCTACAATTAAAAGAACAAGATATTAATAATGTTAATGATTTAAGATCGCACCTGAAAACTGCTGAAAATGCCGGTGCATTTACAAAAACTTCACTTCACCAAACTTTGGAAAGGATGGTGCTTGCCGAATATGGACAACTTGCAAGCATACAAAAAAATCTTGATTCCATTGCCACAGGTAATATTAAGGAAGCTCTTTCTAATCTTGATACAAAGAAGGAAAAAATATATTCAGCTTATGATCTTATAGAGTTCCTGAGAGACAATGCTGGTCTTCTGGGTTATACAGAAGAAGAATTAGCAATCCTGCTAGCAAAACTTGCAGCCAATGGAAATCCAAGTGTAACCGATTTCTATAACAGGTTTTTATATTACACATATGATGGCTTGAGAAGAGGTCTTGATGAATTAGATCTTAAGAAAGAAAAAGTTAAGACTATTCCTGATTTAATCCGTTATCTTCTGAACAGTAAGGAAAAATATCAGTATACCAGTTCAGATCTGATGAATGCACTTATCGATATGATTTCAGAGACAGATATTGATATGGCAAGAGTTAAAGAACTTATTAGTGAAGAAGAAAAAGACAAAAAAGGCATAGGAACAGTTGGAAAGATATTATTGCTGCTTGCTGGTATAGGTGCAATTTTCATTTTTATCCTTTTTTACAGAAGACGAAAAAAAGATAATGAAGCATCATAACGATTTATAGTATTACTTAAAGAGCCGGTTTAAATTCAAATTTTTACCGGCTTTTTTTTTTTTCATCTGTTCTTCTGTTTTTTCTTTCAATATAATTACTAAATTTGTTATAATAGAAAAATTATATGCTCATGAAAAGGATAGGAATCATACTTATTATGGCAGTAATGTGCCCATTTATTCAAGCCCAGGATTCTAAGGAACTTAAAGAAGCTTTCCTTGATGGAGAATATTTTCTGGCATACGAAGATTTTTTGGATGCCCTACCATATTATTTGAAAGTTTATGAGCAAAATACCAATAATGCAAATATTAATTATAGGATTGGGCTTTGTTACCTTAATATACCTGGGGAGAAAAATAAAGCTATTCCATACCTTGAGAAGGCAATCTTAAATACAACATCTGATTACAAGGAAGGTAATTTTAAAGAAGAAAGGGCCCCACATGATGCATTCTTTTTCCTGGCTAATGCCTACCAAATTCAGTATAAATTTGTAGAAGCTAAAAAAAATTATAATAAATATTTACAATTTTTAGAACCTTCTGATACTGTTAATACCAATTTTGTAAAACAGGGTATTGCTTCATGCCAGAATGCAAAAGAAATTGTAAAACATCCGGTATACTTTGATCTGCTGAACCTGGGAAACCGTATCAATTCTGCATCAAAAGAGTTTGCTGCTGTGATTTCAGGTGATGGATCCACGCTGGTTTATGTTTCAAGCCTGAAATTTTATGACGCACTGTTTTATTCAAAAAAAGTTAATGGGCAATGGGGCTTGCCTGTTAATATTACTCCAGATATTAAATCAGATGGTGATCTCTATCCAACTGGCCTTTCCTATGATGGAACTCAATTGTTACTTACCCGGAATGATAGATTCAACAGCGATATCTATAGTAGTAAAATCGTTGATGGCAAATGGATACCTCATGAAAAACTGGGGAAAAATATCAATACAAAATTTTGGGAATCGCATGCTTCTCTCTCAAACGATGGCAACATTATGTATTTTACCAGTAACCGTTCAGGAGGATTTGGCGGACTTGATATTTATAAAACTGGAAAAAATGAGGAAACAGGGCTATGGGGAAACCCAATTAATTTAGGCCCGGTTATTAACAGCCAGTTCAATGAAGAGACTCCATTTATTTGTGCTGATAATAAAACGTTATTCTTTTCATCCCAGGGGCATAAAACCATGGGAGGTTTTGATATCTTCAGCTCTGAAATTCAAGATGATGGCAATTGGTCTGAACCAGCAAACATCGGGTATCCAATCAATTCAACAGATGATGATCTGTTTTTCATCCCCAGGAATGGAGGAATAAACGGATATATATCCTTCTCTGATAAAGAACCATTAATTGGGAGGGAAGATATTTTTTATCTCGAGATATTTTCTGATAAGAATCCAAGGCCTGTTGAAATTAAAGGGTTAGTTAGTTTGGGAGATAAACCTTCAGAGCAAACCGGTGAAATAAGAATTTGGCTTGGTAATGATCAGTCAGGATCTTCACAGGTTTTCAACGTTAATGCTCCTGAAGGAAAATATTCAACTATTACTAAAGTACCCGGTAAATATAAAATGTTATTTGAGAGTCAGGGCTTTGTTGCAGAAAACAGGTTTATAACGGTCCCTCCAAATTATTCATTGGGCGAAATAGTAATTAATGTGAATCTGAAATCTGTCACAATCACTGAACCAATTGTATTAAAAAATATTTATTTTAACTATAACAGCTATAAGATTTCTAAAAACGAACAAAATAAAATCAATTTTGTTTCTGACTTACTTAACAAGAATTTGGACCTGATAATTGAGATTGCCGGTTATACTGATTCAAAAGGCCGGACTTCATACAATAAAACCCTCTCATTAAATAGAGCCAGATCAGTAGCAGACTATTTTATCCAGCAGGGAGTTGATAAAAACAGAGTAAAGGTTAAAGGATATGGTGAGACTAACTTCATTGCCATTAATAAAAATAAAGATAGCTCTGATTCACCGGAAGGCAGAAAATACAACAGACGAGTTGAGTTCTTAGTAATTTCTGGCGCAAAGGAATCAATTGTTACCGAGAAAGTCGATCTCCCGGCTGATTTAATATACAAGAAGTAATTACATATATTGCTTAACTTTCCGGAATTCGGTAAAAACCAAACTGTGCACACATTGCATAATATCACTTTTATTATTATTATATTGCTATCCCTTGAAGTTTATTGTCAGGATAAAATTGATCTTGAAAAAACTTATTATGATGCTGAATTCCTTAGCATATACAACAAATATGAAGAAGCAATATCCTTATACTTGATGGTTTTGGAAAATGGTATGAATAATGCCAATATTCAGTATAAAGTTGGCCTCACATATCTTAAGATCCCAGGGAAAAAACTATTAGCGATTCCATATCTAAAAGAAGCAGCACAAAGCACTTCTTTAAAATATAAAGAGGAATTATCGTTTCATGAAAAAAAAGCACCAGTTGAGACTTTCCTTTATTTGGGGGAAGCTTATCAAATAAATAATGAATTAGATAAAGCTCTGGAAAATTACAGACATTACCTTACCCTGATTTCATCAATCAGCGGCGATACTAAAGTTATTAATAGAAAAATTAAGAGTTGTAATATTGCTCTTGAAATGAGAAAAAGTCCTATAGATATTGACTCCAAAATCCTTCAGTTCAGTCTTCCTGATAAGGTTCTTTCTAATGCTGCTTTCTCTACTGACGGAAAATTTGTAGTTTTCAATGGGAAACGGAAATACTATCAGGCAATATTTTTCTCTCAAAAGATCTTCGGTGAATGGGTTAAACCCAAAAATATTACAATGGAAGTAGAATCAGATGGCAATTTTCAGGTTTCCTCTCTTTCTCCTGATGGAAAAACTTTGTTTCTGGTTTATCAAAATCCTACTGATTATGATCTATTCATGAGTACCTATTCAAATGGCAGATGGTCAAAAGCCCGTATTTTGAATAATAATATCAATAGCATGCACAATGAATTACATGCAGTGCTGTCACCTGTTGAGGAGGCTTTATACTTTGTAAGTGATAAAAGAGGTAGTCAGAATGGACTGGATATATATAAATCAGTACCAGATAAAAATGGTGATTGGGGGCCCGCAGAAAACCTGGGGCCACCAGTAAACAGCCCGTTTGATGAGAATACACCTTTTTTTACTCGGGATGGTAATGTTATGTATTTCAGTTCAAACGGACATAATACTATGGGTGGTTATGATGTTTTTATCTCTAAAAAAGCCGATGGAAATAGTTGGACGAAACCTGAAAATTTAGGTTATCCATTAAATACAACTGACGATGATCTGTATTTTGTTCCTGTTAACAATGGGACAATTGGATATATTTCTCAATTCAATAATGCAACCGGAGAACAGAGGTTTGTTTATGAATATGTGTTCTTTACTGATGATTTTCCCAGATACATATTAGTCGATGGACAGTTACATTTTCCTGAAAAAAAAGAATCTGATATCGTAATAAATGATCTGATTATCAATGTTAAGGACACTTTGGGAGATGATGTTATTAACATCTGTCCCAGTAAGCAAGGGAAATTCAGATTTAAACTTCCTGCCGGAACTTATATTGTAAATGTTTCAGGCGATGCTATAAAACCTCAATCCAAAACTATTAAGATAGACAATGACGAAAAGACAATGAATTTTGTTGTAGAATGGATTGAAGAAAGACCAGAAAAAACAACCACCGTAAATGAAACTATCCACTTTGGATTTGATCAGTATAAAATAGGTCAACCTTCTCTTAATGAGCTTGCAATTGTAGTTCGTGTTATGAACACTTTTCCCTCCAT
>JAUWMO010000349.1 GCA_030613125.1 Bacteroidota bacterium
GTACAGAAATTATATACTACGGGAGCAGCAACAGGTGACGAGATACTTGAACTAAGTAAAGATGCTGATTATAATTATCAGCCTGAACTGGCTGTTGACCCTAGGCAGGCAAAATATCTTCCGGACACTGAGATCGAATTATGTTACAGTGATGTTGTTTCAAAAATGGGAAATATCAGGCATGCACTGTTTGACCATGATGGCACCGTCAGTGTCCTGAGACAGGGTTGGGAACAAGTTATGGAACCGGTTATGATAAAAGCCATTCTGGGTAAAAAATATGAAACTGCAGATAATGCACTGTACCGGAATGTTCGTAATCGTGTAATGGAATACATCGATAAAACAACCGGAATACAAACCATAGTTCAAATGGAGGGACTTGTGCAAATGGTTGATGAATTCAATATAGTACCAAAAGAAAAAATACTGGACACGTTTGGCTACAAAAAAATATATAATGATGCACTGATGGAAGTGGTTTCCAAAAGATTGGAAAAGCTTGAAACGGGAGAACTAAACATTGATGATTTTACTCTTAAAGGAGCTGTTGGGTTCCTGAAAACACTAAAAGAAAAAGGTGTAAAACTCTATCTGGCCAGCGGGACTGACAAAGAAGATGTTATTAATGAGGCTGAGATACTGGGCTATTCCGGTCTTTTCGAGGGTGAAATACACGGCTCTGTGGGTGATATTAACAAGTACTCTAAAAAAATGGTAATCCACAAAATAATCACTGAAAATAACCTTAGAGGGAATGAACTTATTGTATTTGGGGATGGTCCGGTGGAGATCAAAGAATGTATTAAATTTGACGGAATTGCAATTGGAGTAGCCAGTGACGAAATACGCAGGTATGGGTTAAACCAGGAAAAACGAACACGACTGATCAGGGCTGGTGCGCTGATTCTCATTCCTGATTTCTCTCAAGCACAGAAACTGTTTAACTTGTTATTCCGCAAGCAGTAATTTAAAAAGTAAGAGACTTAAGTATGAAAAAAAAGATACATCCTGATAAATATTTTTTGGGATTTAATATCGGAGGAACAAAATGCAGTGTTGTTTTGGGTGATAAGGATTTTACCATACATGAGAAAATTGAATTTCTAACCCGGACAGAAAGAGGCTACAGGGAAATCCTGAACGAATTTAAAGATCATGTTTATAGTCTTTTCGAAAAATATGACAAGAAGAACCTTGAAAAAATCGGGATTAGTTGTGGAGGACCTCTGGATTCAAAAAAAGGAATTATTTATTCTCCACCCAATTTGCCGGGGTGGGATGCTGTACCAATTGTTAAAATCTATAAAAAAGAATTTAATGTTGATGTGGAAGTTCAAAATGATGCTAATGCCAGTGCTCTTGCTGAATGGCTGATGGGAGCCGGTAAAGGTTCAGAAAATATGGTTTTCCTGACTTTTGGGACAGGTATGGGTGCCGGGCTGATCCTGAATGGCCGGTTGTACACAGGCACAAATGACCTGGGAGGAGAAGTAGGTCATATCCGGTTAGAAGATGATGGTCCGGTTGGTTTTGGAAAAGCAGGTTCCTTCGAGGGGTTTTGCAGTGGCGGGGGAATAGCAAAATTGGCGAAAAGCAAAATTTTATATAAATTACGTGAAGGAGAAGCCGTTAGCTTCTGCCCCTCAGAGGACTTGATTGAAAATATCACAGCAAAATCTGTTTTTGAAGCAGCTTACCTGGGAGACGACACTGCCAGCGAAATTGTAAAAACATCTGCACAATATCTGGGTAAAGGTTTATCAATATTGATCGATACGCTGAATCCCGAAAGGATTGTTATTGGAAGCATCTATGCCAGGAATGAAAAGATTTTTAAGCCACATGTAGAAGAAGTTTTAAAACGTGAAGCAATTCCCGGGGCAAATAGAGTTTGTCAGATATTACCTGCTTCTCTGGGCGAAAAGATTGGAGATTATGCAGCTTTATGTGTAGCTTTATATGGTAGCCAACTAAACACATAATAATGAAAGAAGAAATAATTTTAACCGGTTTAATTAAAAAGTATCCTGCACTTGAATCTTGCAAAAATGATATACGGAAAGCCTGTAATTCAGTAATTGACTGTTATTTAAAGGGAGGGAAACTTTTATTATGCGGTAATGGTGGTAGTTGTTCTGATACAGATCACATAGTTGGAGAACTGATGAAAAGTTTTGAGAAAAAACGTCCTATTGATGATGATCTCACAAATGGGCTGAAATCAGTTTCTGAAGAAAGAGGTAATTATATCGCTGGCAAGTTACAATGTGCCTTGCCTGCCATATCATTAAATGCACACACATCTCTTTTTTCTGCAATATCAAATGACATTGACCCAAGCCTTGTTTTCGCCCAGCAGATTGCTGGTTATGGCAAGAAAGGTGATGTATTGATTGCCATAAGTACTTCAGGAAATTCCCGGAATATTATTGATGCTGTTATAACTGCAAAGGCTAAAGGATTAACAGTAATCGGTCTTACCGGGCAAACCGGAGGCGAAATGAAACAATATTGTGATATTTCAATTTGCGTGCCGGCAATAAGCACTCCTGAGGTGCAAGAATATCATCTGCCAGTTTACCATACTATTTGTAAAGTTGTAGAACATACATTTTTTAAGTGAGTCTGTCTTTTAAAAAAAAATCTGGTTTCGCCGGTTTACTCGGGATAATCTCAGCTATTGTCCTGCTGGCACTTGCCTTTCATTATCCGGTCAGAATAATAGATGCATTAAGTTCTGAACAGGTATCAGACTTTGATATAAATATTTCATTCTGGCGTATAATATTTGAACCTTTTATCGGAACTTTATTATTTTATCTGCGTGCTGATCAGCCATTATTGGAATTTTTGATTTTAGTCATTTGGATAATCTCTCTTTCTCTGATTCTAACATTTTCAGGCATATTATTCAATAAGAACTTTAGAGGTTTTAAGGCATATTTAAGTGGTTTCCTCTCCTGGTTAATAAAAGTACCCTTAATTTTCAGTATCTGGCTTGGTTTATTATTTCTGATCATCTTTATGACGTTGCCGGCCAACACAATCGTGAATAATCTGCAGAATACCATCTTAATTAATACACACAGTCACACAGAGTACAGTCATGACGGAATTATTTCTCAGGCAGATCTCCAGAAATGGCATAAACGGAATGGATTTGATGCTTTTTTTATTACCGATCACAATCATCATAAGAAAACTTTGGAAGCGGTGCGGGCACAGGAAGCCGGGACACTCCCCCAGAAACCCTTAATTATATGCGGAGAAGAGTTTTCGGGTAGTAACCACATGACATTGCTGGGGCTAAACCGGAACTTTACCACAAGAGGTCTGTCCGATCAACAGGTGATTGATTCAACCCATGATGATAATGGAATTGTAATTGTGGCACACTGGTTTGACGGTGAACGAAAATCAATACCATATTTCATTGATTTAGGTGTTGATGGTTTTG
>JAUWMO010000070.1 GCA_030613125.1 Bacteroidota bacterium
TTATTTTTTTTAATATTATTAGAATAAATTTGAAAAGAAACCTGCAATCAGAAAGATTGCTAAATCACACATGTATTATGTTAAATGGACTGTATCTATCTTATTATGTATTGGTTAATACGAATATGAGCTTGTGGATAAAGGCGATATAACGGTAATAGGGTTGGGTTAGCAAGTAGTTGGCGGTAATTAAATTCCATAACCTAATATCTTAATCAGATATTTACAAAAACTAATATTATGAAAAAAATACTATTCATTGTTTTTACCCTCTCATTAATAACATCGTCAATAGCTCAAGATGTTGATAAACGAATAGACGGCCTTGACACAGCATTAAATGAAGTATTAGAAACATGGAAAGCTGCAGGGTTTGCTGTTGCTGTTGTTGAAAAAAATAAAATCATTTATGCTAAGGGATTTGGGTACCGAGATTACGAAAACAAAATTCCGGTTACTACAAATACACTTTTTGCAATTGGCTCTTGCAGTAAAGCCTTCACCACTTCATTATTAGGGTTATTGCAAAGTGAAAATAAAATATCGTTTGATGAAAGTCCAAGGGAATACATACCCGAATTTGAGTTTTATAATCAGGAAATGAACAATTCCATAACCATTAAAGACATGATGAGTCATCGTACAGGCTTACCTCGTCATGATTATTCATGGTACATATTTCCAAGTAATTCAAAAGACAGTCTTTTGCAACGTGTTGTATTTCAGGAACCATTTACTGGTGTTAGAGAAAAATGGTATTACAATAATTTTATGTTTTTAGCACAAGGTGTCATTACTGAGAAAATAACTGGGAAAAGCTGGGAAGAAAATGTTAGAGAAAAACTGTTTAAACCACTTGGAATGGTAAGATCAAATCTATCAATTGATGAATTAGAGAAAAGTGAAAATATTGCTTTTGGTTATGAATTAAAAAATGATAGTATCATACAGAAAATGAATTATTACCACATTGCTGGAATGAGTCCTGCAGGAAGTATTAACAGTAGCGTGAACGAAATGTCCAATTGGCTTATAACCTGGATTAATAAAGGCAAATTCAAAAATAATGAAATTTTACCAGCTTCATTTGTAGATCAAGCTATAAGCTCACAAATGGTGGTTACCGGAGCTCTGCCAGGCAAGGAAAATCCAGATTTGCATTTATCGAATTATGGCTACGGTTGGGGTATTTCTTCCTATAAAGGACATTACAGAGTGGAGCATGGTGGCGCTATTGATGGGTTCACTGCCAGCACATGCTTTTTCCCAAGTGATAGTATAGGTATCGTAGTTTTAACGAATCAAAATGGTTCTTCAGTACCTCCAGTGGTTAGAAATATAATTGCAGATAGAGTTTTAAATGTTACTTCTACTGACTGGAATAAAACCTTAAAAGATCGACAAGCAAAAGCTATAAAAAAACAGAAAGAAGCCAAAAAAGCTACTATTTCAAATAAAAAGTATGGTACAAAAACATCTCATATCCTTGAAGAATTTGCTGGGACGTATTCGCATCCTGGGTATGGTAGTTTCGATTTGAACGTAGAAAGAGATTCATTGTTTGTCCTGTTTCCATTAATGAAGATGTGGCTGAGACATTACCATTATGATGTTTTTGAACCTTTTGAAGTAGAAGAGTCTGGTATAGATACTACCGAAACTTCTGAACTTAGATTAAATTTTAACACAAATGATGCAGGTGAAATATCAAGCCTTAAAGTTAAATTTGAAGCAACATTAGATCCCATAGAATTCAAACGTACACCAAATGAGATTGCTGTTGATAAAGACATTTTGGAAAAATATGTGGGAGAATACGAATTATCTGGAACAACGGCTAAGATATATTTAAAAGGTGACGAAACATTGTTTTTGTTCATCTCAGGACAGCCTGAATATGAACTCCTTGCGACGGGAT
Organism: Bacteroidota bacterium; assembly: GCA_030613125.1. Lineage (GTDB taxonomy): Bacteria > Bacteroidota > Bacteroidia > Bacteroidales > VadinHA17 > JAUWMO01. Next base: position 1,919 of record JAUWMO010000070.1, read on the forward strand.
TAAATAAATTTTCAATAAAAATATTGGAAGGATACAAACTAGAGTTCATAGAAGGAGAAAAGAAGACTATTAATGAGGTTCTATTTATTCAGCCGAATGGAACATTTAAGGCAAAAAGAAAGTAACTACCGCCAATAAAAAATAAGCGCCATATAAACGGGCGTTTATTCAAAACGTTAGCGTTAACTTTTAAAAATCATGAAAAAATTACTAATAATACTGCTGCTTTGCTATTCCTTCAATTTGTTTAGTCAATCATTACAAGATAATGATTTAACAAGGTATATCAATCCGCTTATCGGAACAGATTCAAAAAAAGAGTTGTCAAACGGAAACACATATCCAGCTATAGCTCTACCATGGGGAATGAATTTCTGGACACCTCAAACCAACATAATGGGTCATGGATGGTGCTATCAGTATACAAGTAATAAAATAAGGGGCTTTAAACAAACACATCAACCATCACCATGGATAGGTGATTACGCTGCGTTTTCTATTTTTGCAACTACTGATAAATTAGTTTTTGACGAAGACAAACGAGAATCCTGGTATTCACATAAAGCAGAAATTTCCAAAGCATATTACTATAAAGTCTATCTGGCAGATTATAATACAACTGTTGAAATAACCCCAACTGAAAGAGCAGCGTGCTTTAGAATTACTTATCCTAAAACCGAAAATGCATATTTAGTAGTTGATGCATTCTTTAAAAATTCTTATGTCAAAGTATTTCCAAAAGAAAGAAAAATAATCGGTTATTCCTGCAATAATTACAGTGGTGTTCCGGAAAACTTCAAGAACTATTTTGTAATTTATGTTGATAAAGACTTTGAAGAAGTATTTGTTTCAAAAGATGGCGTTATATATGGCGACAAAGCAGAAGCAAATGGCAAACATGTTGGAACAATTATCAGATTTAAAACAAATGCTGAAGAAAGGGTTAAGTTAAAAGTAGCATCTTCTTTTATTAGTCCTGAACAAGCTGAATTAAACCTTCAAAGAGAAATTGGCAACAATACATTTGACCAAATCTGCGAAAAAGCAAAATCTACCTGGAATAAAATGATTAGCAGGATAACTATTGAAGGTGGTAGTGATGCTCAATTAACAACATTTTATACAGCACTTTATCGCACAATGCTTTTCCCAAGAAAATTTTACGAGTATGACAAAGACAACAAAGTGGTGCATTACAGCCCTTATAACGGGAAGGTTTTAGAAGGATATATGTTTACCGATAATGGATTCTGTTTTTGTTGCTGCTCCTACGTTCGACTATTCATATTATAGATATCAAATTCATGAAATTACCGAAATGCTTATTATTAATATGGGGCAATATGCACACGGTAATCAGCCAATCCAACACATGACATATTTATATAATTATGTGGGCGAACCCTGGAAAACACAATATCGCGTCAGGGATATTATGAATAAATTATATACAAATAATCCGGACGGTCTTTGCGGAGATGAAGACAATGGACAAACTTCCGCATGGTATGTTTTTTCTGCCCTCGGATTTTACCCGGTATGCCCTGGTTCAAATCAATATATAATTGGTTCCCCTTTATTTAAGAAAAGCACTTTAAAGCTGGAAAATGGAAAGACTTTTATGATAAATGCTCCGGAAAATAACAGTGAAAATATTTATATTTCAAACTTGAAGCTAAATAATAAAGATTATACAAAGAACTTTTTAAATCATTCTGATATAATAAACGGGGGAATTATTGACATGATAATGTCTAATGAACCAAACAAACAAAGAGGAACAAAACCTATTGACTTTCCCTATTCAATGTCAAATGATAATAACTAAACGTTCTCTACATAAAAACATAAGCCATGAATTTGTTACGAAGAAAAGGCATTATTGTATGCATTATTATACTCTGCTACGCTTCTGCCTGTCAAACTGTTGATAATGATTCAATGCAACCATTCGATGGCTATCCAATGCTATGCAGTAATGAAGAGATAAAACAATTGCTTAAAGATAAATGCGTTGATACCATAAAATTTAAGAAAGGGGAAACAATAGCAGATATTGGTGCCGGAAACGGATTCTTAGAAGCTATGTTGTCTATTTATAATGACAGTTTAACCTTTTATATTCAAGATATAGATACATCTGTTTGTAATCAAAAGACCATTAATGAAGTAGTACACTTTTACCAAAAAGTTATTGCCCGGCGGTTCACGAATAAGTTCATTGTTGTAAATGGAACTGACACTGAAACTTATTTGCCTGATAATTCATTTGATAAAATACTAATGTTGTGGACTTATCCGTATCTTAAAAAACCCCGAGAGTTTATAATGGATGTTAGGGAAAAGCTAAAAAAAGAAGGATTATTCTATGTTATAAATCCGAATGTTGATTATGATTATGAAAACACGCTGACGGTAAAACATGGATGGAATGCGGCGCCCATTGAGAAAGAGATCTCTGATATAATCGACTGCGGTTTTGAACTAATTCGAATATCCAGAAATTACGATGATCCCGAGCTACCTTTTATTATGGTCTTTAAAAAGAAAAATCTTTCAAAATAACTAGAATTAACATGCGGTATGTTCAATGCTGCTTTGCATAGAAGTTACGAGAATAACGATTATGAGAAAAATAAAAATATCAGTTTTCACACTTATACTACCTACTCTATTATTTAATAGTTGCCATCAAAAAACATTGGATGAAAATAAATTAATCCATGGATTTTGCATTGATTTTAATTGGGGCGAAGGAGGGCCAAATAAATTTGCTCAGCCTGGACTATGGGCTGAAGCTTCTCCGAAAGACCATATAAAATGGTATAAGGATTTGGGTGTAAACACAATTCAAACTTTTAGTGTTTCATGTAATGGGTATGCATGGTATAAAAATGGTGTAGTCCCGGAACAACCTGGGCTGAAATATGACTTTCTGACTGATATGGTTGGAAAACAGACAAGTCTAATAACCTGCCTGGCCGAGTGGAATGAACAAGATCCAAAATCAATCGCTCCTGCAGCTATTAAAGCTGGAGTTGGGCTCTATGGATTCACTAAACCAAATGAGAATTCACTACTTCCTTCAATAGATAAATATCTGTCACTTCCTATTGATAGTTTTAAGGGTGATGATAAAAACATAGCCACCTTAGCTCGTGTTTATAATGGATTTTCTTTTGATTTCGTTCAAGAGAAAAAATAGGTCTGATATAGAATTTATTAAGTTGAATTGTTGGGTTGAAATGATTATTTATTTACGGTTACCAAAAAAATGATATGTATAAATATATTTTCTTAATTATTTCATCCGGATTAATGTTATCAGGATGTCAAGATAATTTTGAGTCAATTGACAAAGATTACATGTTTGAACCCGCTTTAGTCTTCTTCATTGAGTTCGGCAACTAATTCATTGGCTTTTTCTTTTGCCTGTTTTAAAATTGCATTACCCTCTTCTGTAATACTGTAATATTTCCTGATTTTTCCGTTTATATTTTCCTTTTTTGCTATAATGTAACCATCCTTTTCAAGCCTGTGAAAAATCGGATAAAGTGTACCAAACGAAACATTGTATCCATGCCTTTTGAGTTCCTCATGAAATTCAGTACCGTAAACAGGTTCTTTTGCAGCGTGAAACAAAATGTGAATACGGATAAAACCAAGAAATAAATCTCTGATTAGTTTATTTTCCATATAGTGTTATAACTTTTTGATTAATTTGCAATTTTTGTTTTGTCCTTTACAAACATAAATAGACCTATTGAAATTATTGCCAGTATAAAACCATACAAAAAGGTTGTTTCCGGACTTATTTTATCCCACAGCAAGCCGGCAATAAACCCACCTGGGAGAGCTACTAATCCTATTGCGGTATGGAAAGTTCCTAATGCTGTTGCTTTTAGATGTTTTGGTGCTAAATCCACCACAAAGGCTCTTTGAGCACCATCAATCATGGCATAGAATATTCCATAAATGACAAATAATAATAAAATGCTGTAAATATTTGAAGTGAATATTAAGCCAAGAGAAGTGATACCAAATAGTGCATATCCTGCTATTAAAACAGGTTTTCTGCCAATTCTATCTGATAATATTCCTGAAGGGATTGCACAAACAGTATAAACAATATAAAATAAAACATAGAGAAGAATTGCCTTAGAATCTGTTAATCCTATATCCACAGCGCGCAACAAAAGAAAGACATATCCAAAATTCCCCAGTGCAAATATTGAAGACACAATGACAAACAATTTCAAATTCATAGACAATTCTTTAAAACTCAGCTTAATGGATATCTCTTTTGGTTCTTCTTCTTTCGCAGGTGTTTTTTTTTCTTTTATAAACAGAATAACAAATACTGCAATTATCCCAGGTATAAAAGCGAACAGAAAAATGTTTCTATATCCCAAAACTGGAAGCAATAAAAATGCAAGCACAGCTCCTAAAACCGAACCAATGCCGTCCATAGCTCTGTGAAAGCCATAAGCTTTTCCTCTAACACTTTCATCGCTGGCCTCAGCCACAATCGCATCGCGTGGAGCAGTTCTTAGTCCTTTACCAATTCTCTCTATTACCCTGACAAAAAGAACAAAAGACCAGACATTAGCGAAGGCAAATAATGGTTTTGTTATAGTCGACAGAGAATAGCCAAACAAAACAAAAGGTTTCCTTTTTTTTATTTTATCAGACCAATAGCCGGATACAAATTTCAATAAAGAAGCGGTTGTTCCTGCCGCACCTTCAACGATACCAACTGCATAAGCGCCAGTACCCAAGACAGTGGTTAAGAATAAAGGAATTAATGGAAAGACCATCTGACTTGAGAGATCAGTAAATAAACTAGCTAATCCTAATATGAATATGTTTCTGGTAATGCCTTCACAGATTTTAATTTTCTTGTGTTTATTCATTTTTTAGTTCTACTCGTATTAAAATGGTGATAAAACAATAATATATTCCATAATCATTTTCTTAATATTGTAAAACGATATTGTAAATATATATCGCAATTCGATAACAGCAAAATATATCTTTAATTATTTTGCAAGAAGATTTAAAAATAAAGTTGGAGTAACGGTAAAAGAATTTTCCAGTATTGTCAGATTTAACCAAGCAATAAAAAGTATCGCAGACAACCCCGACAAAAGCCTTTTACACATAGCATTTGATAATGGTTATTACGACCACTCACATTTAACAAACGAATTTAAACGATTTTCGGGGCAAATTCCTTCCGATTTTAGATAATGTCGTTTTTTTCCAAAGCATTGCATTTTGAACAGTGGTATTTTTGACCATTATTAAATTTTAAAACTGGAGAAATTATGGAATTAAAATCATTGACACCAAATCTAATGGTAAAGAACGTAAACGAGACTTTGGAATATTACACAAACATTCTTGAATAAACATAAATCATTTATGAATAAAGAGTATTAATCAATATACTTTACATTCAACTTCTCCAATCATCACCTGCAGAGCATTTTCTGCCAATGCTTTCATTTCATCTTCCCCCGGATAAACAATCACTCTGGCAATATGTGCAACCATGGTTTTGATATTATCAACCACAGTGGTATTATGTGCAATTCCCCCGGTAAGTAAGATGGCATCAACAGTTCCTTTCAGCACCGTACTCATGGCACCTATTTCTTTCGCAACCTGATATGCCAGGGCATATTGTATCAGTTTTGCTTTTTTATCACCCTGCTCAGCCATTAAACCAACAGTGTAGGCATCATTAGTGCCAAGGTATGCAATATATCCACCATGTCCGGTGATCATTTTTTTCACTTCATCAAGAGTTTGTTTCCCTGAAAAGCACAATCTTGCCAGTTCCCCTACAGGCAATGTTCCACTACGTTCAGGCCCAAATGGTCCTTCCCCATCCAGGGCCTGATTTGCATCGATCACTTTCCCCTTGTGATGTGCTCCTACTGATATACCTCCACCCATATGCGCCACTATCAGATTCATTTCTTCATAGGCTTTACCTACCAGTTTAGCGTGATTTTGTGCAATCATTTTATGATTTAAAGCATGAAAAATAGAGACCCTATTAAACAAAGGATGTCCCGAGATCCTGGCAACCTCATGGAATTCATCCACCGTAGTAGGATTTGCAATAAATGCTCTTGCATTAGAAAGAGAACCGGCAATATCATCAGCCAGTAAACCTCCAAGACAACTGGCATGTTCGCCATATTTCATAGATCTGAGGTCTTGCTTCATTCTTTCATTTACCTCATACACTCCTGATTCAAGGGGTTTCATTATTCCTCCTCTTCCAATCACGGCAGTAATCTCATCCATTCCAACCTCCTCTTTCTTAAGTTCGTGAAGGATGATCTCCTTGCGGAAGGTAAACTGATCAATAACACTTATAAATCTTTTAAGTTCTTCAGGAGAATGGCGAACAGATTTCAGAAAACGGGGCTTCGTATTCCTGAATAGTGCAATTTTGGTTGATGTAGAACCTGGATTAATCACCAAAATCCTGTGAGTAATCATAATTTAAAAGGTAGATATAATTTCAAATCAATAATAGTAATTAAAATCAGGAGTATTTATTCCAATTTCACCAAATTAGAGAAAGCAGCTTAAAACACCAAGCCAGCATCAGGCCATAAGAGCTGCCAGGGCAATAGAATACAATTTAGTTTTTGAGCTATCACCTCTTGAGGATAAAATAGCTGGCACTATGGCACCAACTACAATAGCGCCGAGCTCTCCACCGGCCAGTTTGGTATGACACTTATAAAACACATTCCCGGATTCAATATTGGGAAACAAGATACAGTCGGCATCACCAGCCACCTGAGAACTGATCTTTTTGATCTCTGCACTTTCTCTGTCAATTATTACATCAAGAGCCATTGGGCCATCGATAATTGCACCTTCTATCTGTCCTCTTTCACCCATCTTTGAAAGTATTGCCGCATCAACACATGCCTGCATGCCCGGTAAGGTCTGCTCTGTGGCAGCTAAAACAGCCAGCTTAGGTGTTTCAATTCCCAGGGCTTTAGCAGTCTTAATAAGATAATTGGCAATTGCGATTTTCTCTTTTAATTCAGGAGCAGGGATGATCGCTACATCTCCTACTATAATAAGTTTATGATAGTTTGCCGGTTCAATTACAGATACATGACTTAATATTGCACCCGGAGGCAGTAATCCGTTTTCTTTATTAAGTATGGCTTTCATATATTTATCTGTACTCACCAGACCTTTCATTAACAGGTCACCCTCCCCATTATGTATCATCTGAACTGACTTAAAGGCTGCCTTTGCTTCATCCGGTTCATGAACAATGGTTAAATTTGTTGGATCAATCCCTTCACTATTACAAACCTGTTTAATAATATTCTCATCACCCACCAGAATACCTTCAATCAGGTTAAGGTCAACTGCTTTGTAAACAGCCTCAATTGTATGATTATCATTAGCGTAAACTGCTATCAGTCGTTTTTTCCCTTTTTCTTTAAGGGCATCTATCATATGATCAAGCTTCTTAATCTTTATCATTTTATAAGTATAAAGCTTTATTTAAAGTACTGTATGTTAATTATTTGTAAAAGACTACTATCTAAATCCTCTGGTACTTGTTACCTCACAAAGTATATTATTTTTAATGGTGTTCGGTGAACCGACAGCGCCTAGCGCTGGAGCTCACGAATACCTTATAAAATTGACTCTTTATGAGTAACCCTCATCCTATCAATGGTTGATATATCTTTATACATCAACTTTTGTGGTGCCTTGATAGTATGAGGGTTTCAATTGTTTATAATCCAACAAATCATTTTTTGTCTTTAGCAATAAGCATTGTATCCCTGGCAATTACCAATTCCTCATTGGTTGGTACAACCATAATTTTCACTTTTGAATCTGTACTGTTGATAACAGCCTCCTTACCTTTTACATTATTTTTTTTCTTGTCGATTTTTATACCAAAAAAATCAAAATTCTTACATACCGCATTTCTGATTGTTGTGGAGTTTTCACCAACACCTCCGGCAAATACCAGAATATCGAGGCCACCCATTGCAGCAATATAAGCTCCGATATACTTCCTGATCCTGTAACTATACATTTCAATTGCCAGTGTTGCGCGATCATCACCCTCATTCGCAGCCTGTTCTATTTCACGCATATCTGAAGAAATACCTGACACACCAAGCATCCCGCTAAATTTATTTATTAATGTATTTGCTGTGGAAATTCTAATTTCCTCTTTCTGCATAACATATGTCAGAACTCCAAGGTCAAGGTCACCGGAACGGGTCCCCATAATCAATCCTTCAACCGGAGTAAGTCCCATTGAAGTATCAACTGATTTTCCGTTCTTTATTGCAGCCATGGAAGCTCCATTTCCGAGGTGGCAGGTAATAATCTTTTGCAATTTAAAATCAACTCCAAGTATTTCACAAGCTCTTTGCGAAATGTATTGATGGCTGGTTCCATGAAAACCATATCTTCTTATTGAATATTTTTTATAAAGTGAATATGGAATTGCATACATAAATGAATAAGCAGGCATTGTTTGATGAAATGCCGTATCAAAAACCCCTACCTGTACCACGTCCGGTAACAATTCCAGCATTGCATAGATCCCTTTCAGATTTGGCGGGTTATGTAGTGGTGCCAGATCACTACATTCTTCAAGTTTTTTAATCACATCTTTTGTAATAAGAACGCTGGAATAAAATGTTTCACCTCCATGCACTACTCTGTGTCCAACTGCATCAATTTCAGTAAAATCTTTAATGCATCCATGCTTTTCACTTATTAGAACACCCAGAATATATTCTATCCCCAACTGATGATCAATAATATCACCTTCCAGTGTTACCTGATCACCATCTTCTCTGGTATTCCTGATAAATGAACCATGCAGGCCTATCTTTTCCACAATACCTTTAGCATAAACCTTACCATCGGGCATATCAATGAGTTGATACTTGATTGAAGAACTACCACAGTTCAGGACAATTATCTTCATGGTTTTATTCTTTAACTTTTTATTCTATTCTCAATTACAGTATATTCAAGATTATTTAAATTCAGGACAATGGATAGATTCATCCACAACTTTACCATGTTTATATTTATAGAAACCTTTTTCGGTTTTTTTTCCAATATTGCCCGTCCTTGCCAGTCTTTTAATTATGGGATTTGGTTTGAATTTCGATTCGCCAAATTCCTGATACAGATTGTCCATCCATCTGATCACTTTATCGAGTCCTATACGATCAGCCATCTCGAGAGGTCCAAACTGCATACCAAAACCCAGCCTCATGGTCTCATCAACATGGGTTGCAGAAGCTACGCCTTCCATAAGTATCTCACATGCTTCATTAATGAGGGTTACTATCAGCCGTGTACTGATATTTCCGGGTGTCTCAATAAGACTGATCACGCTCTTATCCAACATCCTTGCAAACTTTACTACAAAGTCGAAAGCATACTCAGATGTATGTAAACCCTTTACAACTTCAACAATTTTTACTGTTGAGGCAGGTGAAAGAAAGTGCATTCCAACAGCTCTTTCAGGATACTCAAGAACCGAAGCCAGATCAGATATAATGAGTGTTGAAGTATTGGAAGTAATTATTGTATCTTTTGAGACAACAGCTTCCACTTTCCTGAATATATCTTCCCGCATATCCTTACTGGTTCCCCGCTTTCTGGAATTAATTGATTCAATAATCAGATCACAATCACTAATGTCATGATATTCTGTAGTTCCATGAATTCTGGATAAAATTGCTCTTTTTTCACTAAGTGTTAAGCCCCATTTATCTATTACATTATCAAGATCCTGGTTAAGTTCTAAGAAAACCTCAATGATCCTCTCTTCTGAAATATCGACAAAAACCACCTCTATTCCATTTTGACTTATAACCCGGGCAATTTCCTGTCCCATAGAACCGCAGCCAATAATTCCAACCTTTTTAAGTGTACCTTTTTTCCTGTGCCTTTTACTTAAAGCATAATCTTCTAATACTTCACCCATTATTATTAGTTTTAATCTCTATTAAATAAATTCTCAATTATTAATTCCGGCAGCCTGGTTTGCGGTTACAGCAATCATGTTAACAATATCGTTAACTGAACAACCCCGTGAAAGATCATTTATTGGTGCAGCCATTCCCTGAAGTACTGGTCCCAGGGCTTCAGCATGAGCAATACGTTGTATCAGTTTGTATGCTATATTTCCCGATTGCAGGTCTGGAAATAT
>JAUWMO010000217.1 GCA_030613125.1 Bacteroidota bacterium
AATCCATTTATAACATATTGCTAACAATAAAAAAAAGATGTCAATAGTAATCATAATTATAAAACTTAATCCTGCCAGCGTAAGTCCAATGCCAATCTTTCTTGGAGAACTTGGCTCCAGGCGCCTTTTGTTGAGTGCGGAAAATATTCCGATGACCAGTGGTGTAAGGAAAACAATGAAAATAGGATTGAATTGCTGGAATATAATAGGGCTAATGGGCATTTTGGGATCATAGGTGCTAATCACCAGGTAGGCAATTGCAGTCGCAATGATCGCCATACTCATGCCAATTATTTTCGTGAGTTTACTGTTATTTTTGCCAATTAATAAGACAAGTCCAATAATAACAGCAATAATGGGAAGGAATGCTCTGAGGTCAAAAAATGCATAGGTGAAGGTGCTGACCTCGGTAAATGTGTAATCCCGGGCAAAGATGGTTAAGGTAAAACCATTTTGATGGAAAGCCATCCAGAAGAAAATATTAATAATAAAGATCAAGCCAAGCGCAATCAGTCTTTTTCTGAATTGCTCAGGTTTAAGTTTAATTATGTTTAAGGATTCATCCTTAACCGCTTCTTTGTGCATTACATCAACATGCTTGTATGTTTTACGGAAGCCCACAAAGATGAGCAGGGAAATGAAAATACTTACTGCTGCAATGCCAAAACCCAGGCTGTAGGATTTACTGAGCGTATCGATATAATGCTGGCTAAAATCGGCGAGGTTGGTAAATTCATAAGCAGTATCAGGAAGGATCGAAGATTTCGCCAGTTCCATATATTCAGAGGCCCTTTCATAAACACCTCCTTCTTGTACAGAATTCAGATAGTCGTGAGCCATGCTAGGAATATTGGCGTTATAAATAAGGTCTCCTTTTTTCATGATCCACTTGCTCATGGCCTGGGCAGCAGATGGGGCAAAAAAGGCCCCTACATTAATTCCCATGTAAAAAATCCAGAAAGCAGCATCTCTGAATTTCTCGAATTTTGAATCATCGTAAAGCTTTCCTACAAGAGCTTGCAGATTGCCTTTAAAAAAGCCGGTTCCAAAAGAGATAATGGTAAGGGATATGTATATCATAAATCTTTCCGAACCGGGTTGTGACAGTAGTAAATAACCTGCGATCATAAGGATAATCCCCAGAGTAATGGTTTTCCCAAAACCCAGGAGCTTGTCGGCAATGATCCCACCCAGAAGAGGAATAAAATAAATGCCGAATAGAAATGTTCCGTATACCCGGCCAGCTTCTTCAGCATTCATGCCAAATTTGGCCTGCAGGAAAAGAATAAATATAGCAAGCATGGTATAGTACCCAAAACGCTCACCCATATTTGCGAATAAAAAAACATAAAGTCCTTTTGGATGTCCTTTTAACATAATTTCAAGTTTTTATAAATATCATGAAATAACAATAGAGAAAGGACAAATATAGAAATCTTTTTTTACCTGTCTGCAATAGAACTATTTCAAGACACTTTAAATCATTAATAATTTTTTTTCACACTGGAAGGAGTTAAATTTGTAATGCAACCGGCAGAATGAGAATTTCCCATAATCCTAATATGATGTTTTACAACTTCAGCTATTTTATTTATGAATTCAAAATCTCTGAAAAAAATATTTAGATCTGAACAGATAAAAGAGATAGATGCGTTTACTATTAAGAATGAACCGATATCCTCGGTTGACTTGATGGAAAGAGCTGCTATGACCATCTTTAACTGGATCAGGGGTCATTATAATAGTTCCAGACCTGTAAAGGTTTTTGCCGGAACCGGAAATAATGGTGGAGACGGACTGGCTGTTGCCAGGATGCTTGCAGAAGAAGGATTTCAGGTCGAGGTTTTTTTTATAAGATTCATCAACAAAATTTCTGAAGATTGCAGGGTAAACTACGAACGATTAAAAAATCAGCAAATTGTAAATATAAAAAAGGTCAAAAGTCGTAATAATTTTCCTGTAATTGATGAAAATGACCTTGTTTTAGATGGAATTTTCGGGTCTGGTTTGACCAGACCATTATCAGGACTTTTTGCTGACATTGTTCAACATATAAATAGTAGTAATGCTGAAATTATCGCCATCGATATTCCTTCCGGATTATTTGGGGAGGACAATTCAGATAATCAGGCAAAAAACATAGTTAAAGCAAGGTATACGTTAACTTTTCAATTCCCGAAGTTGTCATTTTTCTTCCCTGATAATGAAGAATATGTAGGATGTTGGTATGTGCTTCCAATTGGACTTCATTCAGGTTTCATAAGTGAAGTTGAAACAAGTTATTTTCAGGTGACATCTGAGTTCGTCTCTAAAAACAAAATAAAAAGAAAGAAATTCAGTCATAAGGGAACTTATGGGCATGTACTTTTAATTGCAGGCTGTTATGGCAAAATGGGAGCTGCAATTCTTGCATCAAGAGCATGTCTTCGGTCGGGGACGGGGTTAATTACCACACATATTCCAAGAATGGGGAATAATATCATCCAGACCGCTGTCCCTGAAGCAATGATAAGCCTTGACCAATCGGATATATTATTTTCCCAACCTCCCGACCTTAGTGAATTCAGTAATGTTGGTATAGGACCGGCACTGGGATGCCGGAATAACTCACAAAATGGCTTGTTTGAGCTAATGAAAAAATGCAACCAGCCAATGGTTATCGATGCTGATGCTATAAATATACTTGGTCAGAATAAAGAATGGATTAACAAAATTCCGGAAAATAGCATTCTTACACCCCATCCTAAGGAATTTGAAAGATTGACTGAGCAATTAACAAATGGTTTTGAACGTTTAAATAAGCAGATTGAATTTGCTGTTAAGTATAAATTGATTGTGGTTTTAAAAGGAGCTTATACCTCGATTGCCTGCCCTGATGGGACCTGTTATTTCAATTCAACCGGTAATCCGGGTATGGCTACAGCCGGAAGCGGGGATGTGCTTACTGGAATCATTCTTTCCCTGCTTGGTCAGGGTTATCAACCTCCATTGGCAGCAATTATGGGTGTTTACGTACACGGTCTTGCCGGTGACCTGGCTAAGGAAAAGATGGGTGAGGAGGCGCTTACTGCTACCGATATAATTGATAATCTGGGCAATGCTTTCATGATTACAGGAAAATGATTCATAGAAATATGCTATAACTTTATTCAATATTTTTTAAATTTGGTGCTTACCTCGATTAACGTTATAAGTTATGAAACGAACAGTAAAATTTTTTTCGGATGAAACCCTCATAATGTTAAGGCACCACAAAAGAAGATGAGTAAATTTTATGAGGGTTCCACGGAAATAGAAATGATAGGTTTGTAATTGAAAACATAATTATCATATTTACAGTTGTTTAAATAAAATTTATACTAGTGAAATATTTTAAGTTCCTTATTGGTTTTGTATCGATCTTTTTTCTGATATCCTGCCAGCCTACTGAAGAGGCTAAAAGGACTATTCGGCCTCTGCCGGAAGGAATAAGTCTGCCTGCTGATGCAATCGTCTATGCACTACCGCGTACTAACCTGAGAATAGAAGTTACAGCAGAAAAGATTTTACAAAAAAAAGGGCCGTTTTTTAATTACAGGGAAAAATACCTTGGCTTAGAGGGAGGTATTGAAGAAGATCATTCAGAATGGATCATTTCCGGGATCGGGATTAATTCATATGAAGATCTGGACCCTGAGAAATATTATGTGATCGAACCCGCAGGGATTGTGTATTCCAACTATTTGCAACTTAGTAATGAGGGATTAGTGCTTTCATTTAATCCTCAAACTTACAGGGAACTCCCTGTAACTCCATATAGTTATCCTGGAGAGGTTCAACATGTATATTTTAAAGATCTTTCAGTAAAACGAAATGTTGAAATGTCATCTGATACAGCTTACCGTCTTATTGAAACAGACACGGCCTTTATAAGAGTCCCATATTTCCAGAAGAAGGAACGTATAAAAACTCTTCGTGAGAAGGCAGAGGAGGCTGCTAATTTTATCATCAAAATAAGGAAGCGGCGTTTTAAGCTCCTCTCCGGACAATATGATGTCTTTCCTGAAGGGATAGCGCTGGAGTATGCAGTGAAAGAACTTACTTTGCTTGAGAATGAGTACCTGGCTTTGTTTCTTGGCAAAACTATTAGAGAAAAATCATTGAAAACCTTTGAGATCATTCCGGATCTAAATAATAAATCCAGTGTCCTGTTCAGGTTTTCAAAAGAGAGTGGGGTCCTTCCGGCAGATGATCCTGCCGGAGAACCAATTAATATTCATATTGAGAGTATGGGTAAAACAGATAACCTGGTGTCAGCGAAAGTCCTTGATAATTTACTAAGTTCTGAGTTGATCTACCGTATACCGGAGCTTTGTAAGGTTGAGATCATGGATAAAAATGGATTATTGGCTGACCGTAAATTATTGATCTGCCAGCTTGGGAAATTGATACGGCTTCCTGAGAATCTGTATCTTGAGCCAAAGGAGTAGGTGATTGGGATAAGAGTCCAGGGGTTGAACGGTGAGCGAACTTGTGAGCGAATCCCTCACGAGCAGGTTGTGCGTTAGGCTGTGGGTGACGAGTAACGGTCTAAGGGTCCAAGAGTCGAAGGGGCGAAGAGGCGAAAGGGCGAAGGAGCGAAGTGAGAAAGCACGCGCAGTTGCATGGTCAATGAAGCAATACCTGCGGATGTCTGTTTGGCTCTGGAACGTCTCGTGTCTGCAGTTGCATAGTCGACTTGGCTTTCTCCATTTTATTTTTTAACATATAGACTTTTAGACTTTCGACATTTTACTCAATAGCAATTTAATGTACCTTTCCCTCAAAGGACTCGACATAAGCCTGGTAGCTGATATTTTTGTAAGTATCTGTAGCAAAGAAATTAAGGATGGGTTCAAGATTTTTGGCAGTAAAATATCCAGGTACCGCTGTTAATAGTTGCATATCTTCTGTCATATATGCAGCTGATGGATATGACATTTGCCCCTGTAGCAGAGCAATTGCCAGCTGATGAGTGCTGCGTGATTTATTCCCTTCATTAATATAAGTCGTTCCTGCAAAATTGACAGGTTCTTTTGATTCTGCATTGAATTTTATAGCATAATACTGTGAGTTCAGGATTTCTGCGATTACCGGATCGGTAAATGTATCCTTGTCCATTTTTTTACACCAGCCACACCAGTCAGTATAAACATCTATAAAAAGTTTCCTGGGGTTTTCTTTGTTCAAACTTACTGCTTCTTCAAAAGTATGCCATTTTACCTTTCCCGTTTCCTGTGCCTCAGCTTTAAAATAGAATACTACCAGTACTAAAACCAAAACAAAAATTCGTTTCATAATTTCTAAGTTTTAAAATATGTTTTATAACACATATCAAAAAGTATGCCAGTTTGCATATATATAAATATGAACAAAGTTAAATATTAAATTAGCATCAGAATGTCATTTAAACGACAGAACCATTGCATTTTTGCGACTTAAAGTATATATTTTTTTTTACTTTAGCCCTTAAATATTAAAATAACTAGTTTGAATATGGAAGCAATTAAGAAAACCTTAAGGGACTATCCATTTGCCAGATGGATTGTTCTTGTTTTGATCAGTTTACTAACGTTTGGTACATACTGGTTTCAGGATTTTTATTCAGGTTTAAAAGGATTAATGGAATCACAATTGAATTTCAGCAGTAGTGATTTTGGATTGTTGATCAGTTCAACCACCTGGTTAAACCTGGCAGGTGGTATCATTATTGGTGGGATAATACTTGACAAGTGGGGTATACGGCTTGCAGGAGGTATATTTGGTGGTCTTGCTTTGCTTGGTGCTTTCCTTAACTGGCTGGGTGGGAGTGGACTTATATCAGATAATCCTAATACACAGTTAGCCATCATGATGGCCGGACGTATGTTATTTGGTCCCGGACTTGAAGTAGTATGTGTAACAGTGAGCAAAACAATAGTAAAATGGTTTAAAGGTTATGAACTGGCACTT
>JAUWMO010000320.1 GCA_030613125.1 Bacteroidota bacterium
ATATGCTATACATCCGGAACTACTGCCGATCCTAAAGGGATAATTTTAACGCATTTGAATTATATCACAAACGTTCATCAGGCTTACAGCCTGGCAGATATCCCACCCGACTACCGGACCTTATTGATACTGGCATGGGACCATTCCTTTGCTCATACCAACGGATTATACGGTTTCATGGGTAAGGGTGCAAGCATTGCATCTGTTGAAGTCGGTTCAACCATGATTGAAACCAACCGGAATATTCCCGGGAATATTAAAGAGATCCAACCAAATATGCTGATGAGTGTTCCTACAATGGCAAAAAGTTTCAGGAAAGGCATTGAAAGAAGTATCAGGGAAAAAGGGCCCGTTATTGAAAAATTGTTCAATTATTCTTTAAAATTATCATACTCATATAACAGGGATGGTTTTAGAAAGGCTGGTGGTATTCATAAAATAAAATGGCCGCTTCTGAAATTATTTGATTTTATATTATTCAAAAAAATAAGGGAGGGGCTCGGTGGAAAACTGGACTTTATCATAGGTGGAGGGGCTTTACTGGATATTGAGTTACAAAAGTTTTTTTATGCTATCGGAATACCAATGTTCCAGGGCTACGGTCTTACTGAGGCATCACCAACCATTTCAGCAAATTCATTGAAACGACACAAACTGGGTTCTTCCGGCTACTTAGCTTCAGATCTTGAATTGAAGATTTGTGATGAAGATGGTAATGAACTACCCTTAACGGAAAAAGGGGAAATCGTGATGAAGGGCGATAATGTTATGAAAGGTTACTGGAAAAATGAAAAAACTACAAACGAAACTATTAAAAATGGCTGGCTTCATACCGGAGATATGGGATATATGGATGAAGACGGATTTTTATATGTTATCGGACGTTTCAAAAGTCTGTTGATATCAGATGATGGAGAAAAATACAGTCCGGAGGGTATCGAAGAATCATTTGCCGATCAGTCAAAATACATTGAACAATGCATGTTTTATAACAACCAGAGGCCTTACACTATTATACTTTTTTTTCCTAACACCGAAGCGCTTAAAAGATATCTGAAAGAAAAGAACATCGATCCGGAAACCGAAGAAGGATTAATAGTTGTGGCAGAACTTCTTAAATCGGAAATAAATAAATACCGGACAGGACAAAAATATGAGGATTTGTTCCCGCAAAGATGGTTGCCTTCAGCTATTGGGATACTTGAAGAAGGGTTTACTGAGGAGAACAGATTATTAAATTCTACTCTAAAAATGGTACGCGGGAAGATCGTTGAAAGATATCAGGATTTATTGGATTATCTTTACACTCCTGAAGCCAAAATTGTTACTAATAAAAGAAACCTTGATGCTATAAAAAGCCTGAATCTTAAATAACCGATGCAAAATGAATAGTATTCAGGTTTTGGCGATATGATTTACGGAAGTAATATAAACTTAAATTAAAACTCTTGATTAGACATTCTCCTATAGTGAAGATATTGCATGGTTTGGTGTTTTTTTTAATTGTTACTCTGGCAACACCTGTTATGTTTGCTCAGGATGGAACTCCTTTTTTCACCAATTTCAAACTTCCGGGTGGTTTCAGCCCACAGAACTGGGGCATTGCACAAGATTCTGATGGAACATTACTTTTTGCCAACCGCAGAGGTATTTTGAGTTTTGATGGCTCTGATTGGGAATACCTGGAGTTGAATATTATACCCTATTCAATTTCCCAGGATCCCTTTTCCGGCAATATTTTTGTCGGCAGCAATAATAAATTCGGCTATTTGATTAAAAATGAATACGGAGAATACAGGTTTGTTCCCTTGTCCGTTACTGAATCAGGCTATGGAGCTATCACAAAGATTGCTTTTTGCGGATCTTCTGTATTTTTTTATAGTCAGTCAGGTATAATTATAATTGATCAGGAAAAGCCTGAAGATCAACAAGTTGTAAAACCCGGATCAGATGAATTATTTGCAGGTTTTTTTATTCATGATTCAACTCTGTTTGTAAATATTTGGCGAAAAGGGATTTATACCCTTAATAACGGCGTACTTGTCCCAATACCGGAAGGTAAAATTTTAGATAACGTATCTATTCTTTTTTTCCTTCCTTATAATAATAATAGTACACTGATTGCTACTGATAACAGCTTTCTTTACCTTTTCAACGGCTCAGATCTGCATGATTATATCATTAAAGATGAAGATTATATTGTTAATGCTGTAATATCAGGAGGTATCAAACTGTCAGAAAATCAAATTGCATTGGCGACTCTTACAGGTGGTTGTATAATGGTGGATACCAAAACCGGACAGACAAAATCGATGTTAAATTATCAGTCAGGTTTACCTGATGATGAAATTTATGCCATTGCAAAAGATAAAGATAATGGGATCTGGCTGACTCATGAATCAGGAGCCACCAGGATCGACCTGACATTACCTGTACGGAATTTTAATGCCTATAGCGGATTGGAAGGAAATTTGTCTGAGATAATCTATTTTGAGAACACAATATATGTATCAACCAGCGAAGGTGTTTTTTACCTTCATCCTGTGAAAAAATACAAGAATATTGAGATCTTAGTAAAAAAACGCGAGGTAAAACAAGAGAGCATGCTTATACCTAAGCTGGAAGGAGTTACGGTGGGAATTGAAAAAGGTGAAGAAGTAAAAAAGAAAGAGCCTGATACACAAACAACACAAAAAAGAGGTGCTTCAGATTTCTTTTCCAAACTTTTTAAAAGAGATAAATCCAATCAGAATAAAGAATTAATTCAGGCTGACAGCCTTGTACAACCTAAAACACCGGTTTTAATCCCACAAGGACGAACAAGCATTCAAAACCAGTCCGGTCAAACTTCAAAACCAGTATACATCACAAAAAAGTATGCGCAGCTTGAATCCATATCTTACCAATTCTTAAAAGTTAAAGATCTGAATGCCAAATGTAAGCAGTTTACAATCTTTCAGGGTCGTCTGCTTGTGGCCAGCAATACAGGTTTGTATCAAATTATGAACGGAAAGAGCGAGTTTGTGATACTTAACGCCTATATAAACCATGTATATCCATCTTCAGTAAACCCCAACAGGCTGTATGTGGGGACTGAAACAGGCCTTGAGATTGTAAATTATCTGGATGGATCGTTTAAGGTAAATCACAATTACCTGACATTGCAAATGCCTGTATACTCTGTTTGGGAAGGCAACAATATTTTATGGCTGGGTTCAGACACCAGGGCAATAAAAATTGGGTTAGAAAATTATAGTGAACCCTCAATTCAAAAAATCTTTAATATTCCCACACCCTATTCTGAGAAGGTGATTGTCGGGGAAGTCTCCGGTGTTCCTGCCTTCTTTACAACTTCAGGCATTTTTAGATATGAAGTAAAAACAGATGAACTCGTTAAAATGTACACTTCATGGTATACCGATCAGGAATTTCTTTGGTGTATTTTTTCCCAGGATAATAATATCTGGATTTTCAAAGAAAACAACTGGGCTACTCTAACCAAACGCCAGGAAAAAGAAGAGCAACAAACTCTGTTTTTAAGACTTATTGATGATGTAAGATATCTCCAGACTGATGAAGAAAAAAATCTTTGGGTAATTGACGGAAATAATCAGATATTCAAAATTCTATATACTGATTCCATACCACAAAAAGCAGATATCAATGTTTTTATTGAAGATATAAGTAACAGGGAAGGAGAAAGATTCGACCTTTATAACCTGACTCTTCAAAGCAGACTTATGCCTTTACAGTTCAGTGTCACAGCACCTTATTATTTAAGACCTGACCTCACAGAATTTCAATACTTTATTGAAGGACTTGATCAGCCGTGGTCTGACTGGACTAATGACCATGTAAAAAGTATCCAGTATTTACCCTCAGGATATTATTCCTTTCATGTCAGGGCACGAAACGTGCTTGGAAAAATAAGCAGGGAGAGAACTGTTGGTTTTTTCATTAATCCACCGTTTACCAAAACCGGATTATTCTATATCCTGGTCGGGATTGGAATCCTTTTTATTCTTTTTTTAATCATCCTGAT
>JAUWMO010000132.1 GCA_030613125.1 Bacteroidota bacterium
CATGAAGAAGCACGTAAGCACATCGACAAAGCGATTGAACTCAACCCGCTTTCTTTTGTTATCAGACATGTAAGTGCTAAATTGTATTACAATCGTGGTCGTTTTAAAGAAGCCCTGGCAGAAATCCAAAAATGTCATGAGCTGCAGGAAAACCATCCATGGCTTCCCCGTCGTGAATTCAATATTTACTGGCAACTGGGTGAAGAGGAAAAAGCCTATGAAGCATTACGAAAGATTTTGAAAAGAAATTCGATTTATAATCTTGAAACAGCGGATAATATTTATAAGGTATCCGGTCTTAATGCGGTACTTGATTGGAAATTGGAAATTGATTTAAAGGATGCTGAAAGCGGATATGCAGCTTATTCTATTGCCAATACCTACGGTATGATTGGAGAGGATGAAAAAGCCTTGGAGTGGCTTGAGAAAGCATATATATTGCATAAAAACCCAACCCCAGAGACAAGTTTTAATATACATTTTAAGAATCTACATAAAAACCCAAGATACATTGCGATATTGAAGAAAATGGGATTGACGATATAATAATTTTTTGAAATCAATCAACGTCTCTATTAAGTTAGAATTATCTTATGGCTCTAATGCAGCTACTTACGGCATTTCTGTGGCGCAAAACTATTTGAAGTTTTCGTTACTCATCCTTAAGAAATGATTTAGCTGATAAGTATTATGAATTATTGGAAAATTCAAAACCAAATTCCAGGAAGTCGAACAAGCCCTTGCCAGTCAAAATCAATGATCAGTATCCAGTCTGAAAAGGCATTTAATTCCCTAACCCTTCCACCTCAGAGCCATGATCTTCCATGAGATGTATCAATCTATTACCTCACAGTAGATCGTGGATAATTTGGTCATAGGTCTATAGAATAGAGGCGTGATTTCATCCAAGTATTGCCACCCCACCCCCTGAGAAAAATTGGAGTAGGTGATTCAGGAAGACATGCGGCGGGGGAAAATGCCTAACGGTAGAGTGCATGGCGCATTTTAATGTTCTATACACTTTATTTATTGTGGTACGTTTTTTACTGTTTTAGAAGCGTACTTGTATCTGTAATTTTTGACGAAAGGAATTTTAATCTGGTAATGGGTTTTTACAATTAATACTTCATTAAATTCATTGGCATTTTTAGTTTTACAGTGAATGCCAACGTGTTGCTGCAAAATGCAGTGTGGTCAATTTAGTCGCATGGTTATTGATTTTCGAAATGTAAGTTACAAAAAAGTTTGGAGTAATTGAATAAAAGCAACATTGCGTTTAAGGCGTTTGTTATGCCCACCAGGTCGTTAATGAACTATGTTAAAATTGATTCAAAAATAATAATGTAACTTGCATCTATACTGAACAACAAATCAATCTAATCATTAAACAAAACGATCATGAAAAAGATTTCTTTTAGTCTAGCATTAATTTTGTTTTCTTCTTTGTTTCTATTGGCTCAAAGCAAGAATACCACAATATTTACCGTGTTTACTTCAGCGGGTTGTGGTTGTACAGGATCCGGAGGTGCTCCAATGACCTTTACTACGAATGATCAGATCTTATCTGCACTTCAGCAGGCATGCAATGGAGTAAATTTTATTGTATGGGAAGGTACACGCAGCACTGCATATGATGAAATTCAAAAGAAAAAAGACAACTACGATGGAGTACTGATCATCGGAGGGATAGATGGAGACTACAGGTTGGCTTTCACCGGATTACCTACAATAGCTGTATATAATCTCTGGGAGTTTATGCTTCATCCCTATAACTTGTTTGCTACCGGAGAAATACCTGAAGAAGCAATACTTATGGGAGGCACTGATTACAAAGATGTGAAAATCTTAACCGCTCAGCTTGATAGAAGGAATCTTTGTGCTCCATCTGTGAGCGAAAATATGTTCATGGATCTGGTATATAAGATTAAACTGATTCAGGTTATTAAAGATCTTAAGGAAACCAGAATATTGATGGTGAAAAGAGCAAAAGATGAAATTATTGCAGCAGTTAATTACAGGGGGGACATCAATCAATCCTTCCCCCAGGATCATAACGAGCGTTATCTTCATAATTTTAAGGAAGTATTTGGTGCAGAAATTGTTCAAGTTGAAGCCGGGGAATTTTACGAGACATATAAAAAAATCAATATCAGGAATGCAGAAGAAATTGCAGAACAATGGATCAATGGTGCACGAAAGGTAGAAGCATCAAGATCAGAGATAACTAAAACAGCCAGGGGGTATCTAGCTTTGGAGGCATTAAGAGAAAAATATCACTGCAATGCAGTGTCAACTCATATCAGGTCGGTTAGTGGAAGCGGTAAGCTTGAAGATCGGTATAATCCCGGATTAGGTTTAGAGCTTGGATTTAAAACCAGGGGAATACAAGCTGTTTGTCAGAATTATCCGGATATATTAATCAGCCAGGTTTTGGCATATTTACTGACCGGCAGGACAAGTATGCTTGGTGATGTTATATATGATATTTATAACTCTGTGGAAATTGTTTTGCATTGCGGTATACCGATAAATCCGTATGAAGATGAACGCAGGATCCCCTATACTATAAGGACTCATGCAGAAAGCCCCGTAAGGGATATGCCTGAAGAACCTGGTTCTTCTACCGGGATAACAGCAGAATGGCCTGTAGGTGAGCCTGTTACTTTTTGGGAGATTCATTCCCTTAACAGGAAAATAAGATTGCATACAGGCGAAGTAGTCAATGGTTACGAGATATATACTGGCGGGGAAGACTTAGACAATGTAATGTGTACGGCAAAGATAATAGCCAGGGTTGATGCCAAAAAATTACGGGAACAACATTTGCCTTCTTTATATGGAATTCATACCAATGCAACGCTTGGTGATCTGAGACAGCAAATTAAAGACATAGCCGTTTTGCTGGGTTTTGATATTATAGAATCAGACAGATAGTCAAAGTTTTGATATTATGTCGAACTCACGATAATTTATGTCAACCATTAAAATTTGAATTATTTCTAATGGCGGGCTATGGTGGACGCAGTCCACTGAAGATTGCGAAGGCGAGATTCGCCCACCGACCGCGTGCTGCTATAGCTTTCTTTGATCACCGAAGCTTTTGCGAAGGTGATAGCGGTGAAGCAAGCCTTAGCGTAGGTGAGTTTCGCATTTTTTAAAAACAAACTTTATTGCTTCATCTGTTTTCCGCAATGCAGCACCCCAAAAAAAAATCAATGCTGAATATCAAAGTATTATAAAGATTTTAAGGAAGTGTGACGAAAACAGGAAAAAAGCACCATGCTTCAGCATGGTGTTCAAAGGAATGTATGCGTTATAGATAGTGCGCTTCCCGCCCGACTGAATGACTTCAATCGTTCGGGCGGGTAGCGTACTTTTACAAGAACATTAATCATTATTAAATCCGAATGTAATTTTATGTTGATCAAATTAGGTGAATCCGGTTTTTTATATGTGAATGTAACATAGATTAGTAATTATTGATTTATTTAATTTGAAAGTCAGCTGAAGCTGACTAATATATTATCTTAACGTACTCATTTACACCATGCTGAAGCATGGTGCTATGTTTGCCTATTATTAAAATGGCAGGATACTTAAAACACTTGTTTTCGTTAATGCAGCACCCAAATTTGAAAAACGTTTATTGATTATCAAAGAGATACAAGGATTTTATTGAAGCTTGCGGAAAACAGGAAGCAAGCCTTCTTTGATCACTGTAGCTTTAGCGAAAGTGATGGCGTAGGTGAGCTTCGCTTTTTTAACAAACAAATTTTACTGCTTCATTTAGATTTTTGAATAAACTTTTACCAGTATATTTGATTTTGTGGTTAAAGTTTATTTTCAATCTTTTACCACATAGTTCTTATGAAACCAAAATATAAATCAACATGGATAACCTTGGAGATTTTCAAGACAAAGTTTTTTCAAAAGAGATAACAGAATGGCAGCGATTATTCGATTTAATTCCATTAATAGAAGATACCAAAACCTTTGGTGAATTTGCTGGCAGAGAAAAAATATCTGAAGGAGTTTATACCTTTCCGTATGTAAGTTAATTACTGTTATTGTTCGGGCAGATCGTTTTAACGAAGGATTTATGGTCAGTTGCTTTAAGTCAGGTATTGTTTTAAAAATATTGAAAGCATTGAGTGGTATGTTTATATCCTAAAATGCAACGATGGCTCTTATTATACTAACTGCACCAACGATTTAAAAGACAGGGCAGTAAGTAGTCAATTCCTAATCAAATATTCTCTTACTACATCTTAGAAAAGCACAACTTTTAAAGCCCTCACTATCTGTTCATGTTTGTGAGGGTTTTCCTTTATTAGTTTATTTACATTTAGAAGTTTCCATTGCACAGCCGGCAAGTCTTTTATGACTTTATAAGGAAATAACTCCCAGACCGGATTACCTTTCTCAAAACCATATATCAGTTCTTTGTCTTCCTCTGTCAGACTCTTATTTATCATTTCAATAAGTTGATTCCTGTTATTCTCGTAATCATCATAACTAAATTCCATAGCAGTCATTCCTGAGAATTGTGAATCATACGCTGATTTTTGATCTTTTAGTATTGGACTTATTAACTCATGAATTGGTTTATAGTGGCTCAATAAGCTAACAATAAAACCATAACGGACTTCATCCGAAAGTCCTTCATTATCAAGTAAAAGCCTTACATCAAATAAGTCACGGGGATGTTGCCTGTCTAAAGCAGCACAAATTTTTCCTCCATATAACTCAGCATGGGATACTACATTTATTGCAGCAAATTTTCCGAATTCATCCTGAACTTTATCTGTTACCTGCATAAACCTGGTGGGTAAAAAATGCCCGCGAGTAATTGTATTTACTTCAATCTTAATTTGAGCATTTTGGTATTGACAATTCAATTTCACATCAGTTCCGCCATTAAGTGGAACTGATGTTACTTTTAATCCTTTTATTGCCGATTCGATACTTTCTTTAATTCTTCCAAGGGCATCATGGATATTCTGAAACGCAAACTCCCTCGTATCAAATGGAAGATACGTTAAATCCATATCAACAGACAACCGGGGTAATTCACGGATAAACAGGTTTATTGCCGTACCTCCGTTCAATGCAAAAATTTCTTCTTTTGCCACATATGGCAAAATTTGGAGTATGAGGTCAACCTGGGCCCGGTATGCTGGTGTAATCATAATTCTGCTAATTCTTTTGATATAGTTATTTGATATTTTGATATGTAAACACCACCCTCTGTAATTCTTCTATTGCCATTTCCCAAATCAAACGATGATATATCTATAAATTTTAACCATTGGTGATTTGCCTTTTCACATAAATATAAGAAAAGTCGTTTCACCTGTACTGAATTACATTTTTGCAGTAATTCCTGTACAAGTTTGGGTTTTAAATTTACCAATCCCTCCATTAAATGATAGCACTCAACAAGGTCAAGGGTTTTGGGTGCCAGATATAGGCATTCAAACATGGCACGTTCCGGAGACGATATTTTTATGAAGAAGTTTTTTTCTTCATGTTCTACTATGCCTAAATCCATGGGCAAAAAGGCAGTCTTTTGTTGGTGTATTGGATTATCCCAATTATAGCTCTGAAACCATTTTGGTAAATTGGTTTTAGGTGGTGAAAACAAAAATAACTTTTCCTCACCCAGCCGAAAGTAATGACTAAATCCCTGCATGGATAATGCGGTTATTGCACCAACATACACATTTAGTTTCGCCTGGTATTGCAGAGCATAAAGGGCTCCCTGCCATTGCACCTTTTCCCCCGGTCTTTTAAAGGCCCCCCTGCCTATTGATTCCAGCCAACCACTATTTCGGTAGTGTTTTTGCAAATTCCTGGATATACCAAGCTCTTCCAACCATGAAGCCAGACCAACCGTCTCCGGTTTCATGTTTTTTAATAGGATTTTTAATTTTGTCTCATTTTGAGTAGTCATACTACCAATATTTCAGCAAATATAACGAATATTACTCGGATTAACTCAATTGAAGTACTTGTTTTTTATAAAAATTAGTTATTATTATCCTAATATCAGTAGTACAGCTACCCGAATAGTGATAATTGTAACGAATAATTCGGATGTAATTTATTTCGAATAAAATGAGCCTGAACATGCTGCTCTGAAAAAGTGGGAAGTATATTCAATGATAGGCTTGCTCTAATTAGTGTTTGTCCATAATGTCCGTTGTCTGCGTTACGCTCATCAAAAAAATAAATCTTTAAATAGAACTTAAGTATTCTTTAAACTTCTATCAAATTTGTTTATATTTATTTTAAATTACTGTAACTTATTTAATTTTCTGACCCATATGCAACTTGAAGAATATATCTCGCAACCGGCCGGTATTCATTTGGACTTTTTTTGGATTGATTCACGAGGAAACATTCCTCAACTGTTTCCAACCCTATGTGCATTTCTGAATACTGAGGGTGGAAAAATTATAATTGGAGTATCCCGCGAAAAGGAATATCAGCAATTGTCTAAATCAAAAATAGATGATTTCAAGACAACTTTTGAAGAACGATCATTGAGACATAAAGGTTATTTAAATCCCTCCTTTGCTTTTCATATTAAAGAAGAGATTATTGATGGCTATTATTTATTAATAATCGATGTTCCTCGGAGTCCAATTCTTCATAAATCAGGTGACCGTATTTATACAAGAGATGGAGCTGACATTATTCGAGTGGATGATCCACAACAAATAACGAATTTGTATTTAATTAGACGGCCAAATACTGAATCAGAGATTATACCATACCTCAAAAGGTCTGATCTCAATCTGGAACTTCTAAATAAAGCCCGTATAATTGTTGAAAGAAGGGATACATCTCACAAATGGCTTTCAATGACTGATGATGATATATTGCGAGGATCAAAATTATTAGTTCGTGATTTTAATACAGGGGATGAAGGATTTATACTGGCAGCTGGGTTATTGCTTGGAAAGGATAAAACATTAACAACCCTCTTACCTGCATATAAACTAGACATCTTTGTCAGGAAAGACAATGTTGACAGATGGGATGACAGAAAAATTTTTATTACAAATCTGATTGATACACGTAACGGAGCTCTTGATTTCATTAAAGGGCATTTACCTGAATTGTTTTACCAGGATGGGGACCAAAGAAAGGATCTTAGAGACCTGATTTTCAGAGAAATTGTTGGCAACATCATTATTCACCGCGAATACAGGAATGCACTGCCATCAGAAATCGTTATTAAAAAGGATTGTGTGAAAGCTACCAATCCGAATATTGTGTATCATAAGGGACCTTTGGATCTTCACAATTTCAGTCACTTTCCTAAAAATCCTGTGATACGTAAATTTTTTAATGAACTGGGATGGTCTGAAGAAGCCGGGTCAGGTGTACCTAATGTTACACGGTTTCTTAAAATATATGCTAAAGGGGCAGTCCCCTTTTTCAATGAGGATGAGATTTTTACCGCAGAGATCCCATTAACTGTATATCAGCTTGGAGATCGTACCACATATATACTTGAGATGCTTGGCATCTCAAGTGATACTTTTGATGAAAAAAGAAGAGTGCTTCTAAAAGAGATTCCATTGAATCCTGATTTGGATATCCATGAAAATAAGAAAGAGTTTATACTTGCATTTATAGGAACCCTGGGAAAAAACGAAGGGAAGCTATCAGGCTTTAAGATACTGAGAAAGAATGTATTAATAAAAGATGCTCTTGATTTGGAGGGGACCTTACATCAAATCGGAGGGAACCTGCTTATTAAAAAAGCAAATCTCTTGCTTAAGGTATTAATAGGTTTAGTTGGTGAAATGAAATTAGAAGAAGCTATGATGTTTGGAGGCTTTGAAAGCAAAGAAAGTTTCAGAGAAAACTATATCAAGATTTTAAGGAATAATAACCTGATAACGCTTACAATACCAGATAACATAAACGATCCTAAACAAAAATATATTATTACTGAAAAGGGTAAAAGACTGATTGGCGGTCTGGATATTTAAGTTTTTACCTGGGAAGTAAGACAATTGGTATGCTTGACGCTAAGGAAATAAACGACAGTTACAATAATGCAAAACGAATACAGGATTCAATTCTTCCTTCCGAAACTTATATAAGAGATATATTTCCGGATAGCTTTATTTTATATCTGCCAAGAGATATATTATCAGGGGATTTCTATTGGATCGAAGAAGTAAATGAAACCATAATATTTGCAGTTGCAGACTGCACAGGTCATGGGATACCAGGCGCATTGCTTACTGTATTGTGTCATAATGCTCTTAATAAGGTTCTGAAAGAGTATGGATTGTTAAATCCCGGACACATTCTTGATAAAACTTTGGAGATATTATCAGGAGATCTTCAAAAATCAGGAAATAATATAGCCGATGGGATGGATATTGCTGTTTGTACATTATCCGGGAATCACCTTCAATATTCCGGGGCAAACAATCCCATGTGGATCATCCACAATGGGGTTTTAACTGAATATAAAGCAACTAAACAGGCAATAGGTTTTGTTGAAATGCCTAATCCATTCTTAACTGAAGAGCTATTCCTAACCACCGGAGACATAATCTACATTTTAACAGACGGGTACTCAGATCAATTCGGTGGAATTGAGAACAAAAAATATAAGACAATCAGGTTACGGAAGCTCCTAAGTTCAATTTATCATGAACCTATAATTGAGCAAAAAATCATTCTTGAACGGGAATTCATAGAATGGAAAGGCAGCAATGACCAGACAGATGATGTTTGTATAATGGGAGTCAAAATTTGAGTTTATCACTTCTCTTATACACTTAATATTAATTTTACCCTCCCCTAAACGCCCCCTGCAACAAACTTTGAAAGAGATACTCACTTTTTTGAAGACTTTGCTGAGTGATTTTTTTTTACTTTTTAATCATTTGCACTCGCTTAGCAAATTGGTTTTGGAGATCAATTGGAGGATAAAATAACGGAAGTTCTCTAACAGCTGATTTTGTTATAGATTTTGTGGTTAAAGTTTATTTTTAATCTTTTACCACATATTTCTTATGAAACCAAAATATAAATCATCATGGATAACCTTGGAGATTTTCAAAACAAAGTTTTATCAAAAGAGATTACAGAATGGCAGCGATTATTCGATTTAATTCCATTAATAGAAGATACCAAAACCTTTGGTGAATTTGCTGGCAGAGAAAAAATAT
>JAUWMO010000287.1 GCA_030613125.1 Bacteroidota bacterium
GAACCTGATCCAACATTAAGTTCAATTTTTCTTCCATGAATATTGGATACCTTACCTCTGATATTACCGGAGAGCTTAATTTTTTGTTCTATTACACCCATTCTATGAACAAAAAAGGCTAGATCAGGCGTGTTAATATCAGATTCCTCCAATTGGATGTTTAATTTTATGTTATTCGCAAAATTCCTGAATTCCTTAAAATTATTAAATTCCAGGTCTACATGCTGGGCAAAAATACTTGATCCGGAAGTTATGATTTCATTATTCCGAAAAAACATATGATTCCTGGAAATCTCAAGTTTGGAATTAAAATCTTTCATAATAAATCCACTTTTTTCCTTGAAATTCATTTTCTTAACCTGAAAAAATGCAGTATTGGTTTTTGTATAAAAATGTTTTACCGCAATATTTAAGTGATTAAGATCAATATCGGTGAAATTAATCCCGCCTTTATTTGATCTTTTAAAATATTTCTGGTATGAGAAATGACCATCAACATAATCAAAATTATGAATAATAATCTTGAAAGGGTTACGGGTAGTATCTCTTTTGTTTTTCAGCGATTCGGTTATGAATTTCAAATTAACAATACGTGAAGAATCGGTTTTTAAGCGAAAAGTTGGTTGTGATAAAGTAAGTCTGCCAATCTCGACAATTCTTTCTTTCCTATTGAACCATCGGATTGTGCCCGTAACTTTCGGTGCAAATAATAATGTGTCTCCTTGCTGATCCTCAACATAAGCATCAGTAAGTTGTATTTTATTAAAAAATTGGAATTCAACACCCTGAACAGAAAATTTTGCTTCAAGATTTTCAGAAATGATTGAAGTAACTTTATTTGCCAACAAGGTTTGAATCCGAGGATTTTGCAGAGTAAAATAAACGATTACCGGTAAAGCCAGAATTACCAGTAAAATGATGAAAAATATTTTAAGTATTTTTTTAATATTTTTGACCTTTGATTATGAAATTACAGACAATCAGGCAATGATACAATTTTCCAATGAATAATTTAAGGAGAATTCGTTAAATATTCAAGAGTTATCAAGGTAGATAAATATAACGTAAAAGAAATAAAAATATTTTTTAATCAATGATTAACAGGTTTAAATGGGGGTGTTAATTTTGGGCATAGAATCGTCATGTGATGATACATCAGCTTCAGTTGTGAAGGATGGTTATGTTTTATCAAATGTAATGGCATCACAGGAAGTCCATCAGAGATATGGAGGCGTTGTTCCTGAATTAGCTTCCAGGGCACATCAGCAGAATATAATTCCGGTTGTTGATTATGCCATGAGTTCAGCAGGGATTGGAATTGAAAAATTAAGTGCAGTTGCTTTTACAAGAGGGCCTGGCCTTTTAGGATCACTTTTGGTTGGAACATCTTTTTCCAAGGGCCTGGCTCTGTCAAGAAACATACCTTTAATTGAGGTTAATCATTTAC
Organism: Bacteroidota bacterium; assembly: GCA_030613125.1. Lineage (GTDB taxonomy): Bacteria > Bacteroidota > Bacteroidia > Bacteroidales > VadinHA17 > JAUWMO01. The sequence goes on from JAUWMO010000287.1 coordinate 1,448, forward strand.
AAGCCCATATTTTAGCCCATTTTATTGCTCAGGAGGGTAAGGAAGATGATCAACCAAAGTTCCCATTTCTTTGTCTTCTGGTATCCGGGGGCCATACTCAATTAGTATTAGTAAATGACTATCTTGATATGAAGATTATTGGTCGGACCATTGATGATGCAGCTGGTGAAGCTTTTGACAAATGCGCCAAAGTTCTTGGATTACGCTATCCCGGAGGGCCAAAAATGGATAAGCTTGCTGCTACTGGAGATGCTGAAGCATTTACCTTTTCAAAACCAAGTTTACCTGATTTGAATTATAGCTTTAGTGGGCTTAAAACATCATTTTTGTATTTTATCAGGGATCAGCTAAAAAATAATGCAAACTTTATTCAAGACAGAAAAAATGATCTGGCAGCTTCTCTTCAAAAAACTATTATTGACATATTAATGGATAAGCTGATTGTTGCATCAAGGAATACAGGTATAACACAAATAGGTATTGCTGGGGGTGTTGCCGCAAATTCCGGGTTACGTACTACTTTATTTAATGAGGCCAAATACCGTAACTGGAAGATTTTCATACCGGATTTTAATTATTCAACTGATAATGCAGCAATGGTTGCAATTACAGGATATTATAAATACCTGGCCAAGGATTTTACTAAACAAACAATTGTTCCAGACGCCAGATTGAACATTTAAATGATTATTTTATGTATAAAAAGAAAAAAATCACGAATTAGTATAGCTAATTGCCAAAAGTTATACAAATTTGGAATCTATTTTATATATTTACATTTGAAGTTAAATAAGACAGGATGGAAAATTATTTTGTCGAAGGTTCAAAAAAGACTCCGGTTATAAATCTTGATGCCGGAGGGAAAATCCATATTGGTGGAAGATCAATTCATGAAGATCCAGATAAGTTTTTTAAACCTATTGTCGATTGGATTATTGAATACTGTATGAATCCACCATTAGGTACCACAACTGTAGATATTGAACTTGAATATTTCAACAGCGGGTCAGCCAAGTTTATTCTTACAATTCTGCAGACATTAACTAAAAATATTGAACCTGATCATAAACTTACCATAAACTGGCATTATGAGGAAGGTGATGATGATATTCTTGAAAGGGGAGAGTACTACTCCTCTTTATTAAATAAAGATTTTGTTTTTATCCAGGAGAGCTAAAAAGCTTCTGAGTACCTGACTCTCCGTAAACCTTACTTTCTACTGTATATTCTAACCTCTATTATTCATAAAAGCCGCGAATGCGCTAATTATAAATGAATTCTGATATTTGTTTTTTTTATTATTCGCGCATTAGCGGCTAATTTTAAAACAATTAAGAAAGTTTAAGAATTAATCAGGCTAAATATAAAGATATCAGGTCGTAAAAAATGTCCAGATTAATCTTATGCATTAAACATATTAGCAATGGCTCTAAGCTTAAGAAATGTAGGAATTATTTTTCAGGAGCTCCTTTTCCGGTAAGATCAATTGCGAAAGTATCAGTTTTGACAGAATACTCTTTTGTAATATCACCTGCAACCTTTTCCAGATCTGTATCTGGTAAGGCTACCAGAAGTATATTCATGCTTTCTGGCTGCACATTCAAATGCAAGTACCTTCCCAATTCCTGCACTGGCACCTGTAATTAAGGTGTAATGATCATTCAACGTAATTGCTTTTAAGCCAATTTACAGTTTCTTTTAGTCCAATATCCAGGGGTGTTGGATTATAATCCAGTTTATCTATTGCTTTCTGGCTCGATATTCTCCAATTATGCAGATATTTTCGTGCCCAACCTGGTGTTAATAAAGGTGTAATATTAAACATACTGGCCAACAACCACATTACCCACGACGTAAACAATATTAAGAAAACAGGTAAAGGAACCATCCATTGTTTCTTACCTGCCGCTTTTGCAACAGCATTAAAAAATCCACTGTAATCGATATCTGTTCCACCAAGGATAAACCGCTCTCCGGCTACATTTTTATTCATTGCCAGCACATGCCCTTTTACTACATCTTTAACAAAGACATAATTACCAACTTTTTTTCCAGTACCCGGTAAAAAATGCCAGGTGCCTGAAATATATTTGCGAATTAGTATTGTGACTGAATTACTTTCACTTAACAAACCAGGACCAAATACTCTGGTAGGTAATAAAGTGACAATATCCAAGCCTTTGTGATAAAAATATTTAATTTCTGTCTCAGCTTGAAATTTAGTTTTTTCATATTCTGTGAAGAATTTTTTTTCTCGTTTTTTATTTTCATCGACAGGATCCATATCAGATGGACCTTGTACACTCGCTGTGGAGGTAATCACTACTTTTTTTACCTTAAGCTGAAGAGCCTTGCTTAATACATTACGAGTACCTTCAACATTTATTTTATGAAATATAGCCGGATCTTTTGACCATACTTTTGCATAAGCAGCAAGGTGAAAAACAACCTCACACCCTTGCATGGCATTTTCCAGACTTTCTTTGTTTAGAATGTCGCCTTGAAACAAAACAAGATTTTTTTCTTCTTTAAACCTGATCCTGTTTGGGTCCCTGTAAAGTATATTAACAATATGTCCCTGAGCTAAAAGCTCCTTTACAAGCTCTGTCCCGATAAACCCTGTTGCTCCTGTAATAAATATTTTCATCCGTTCAAAATTTATAATGCTCGTTTCATTTTACAAACTGGAAATCAGGGTGAGTTTTAACGGAAAAGTAATCGTTTGATAAAGCCATAAACAGATGAACAAGAAAGGCAGTCCAAATATTTCCTGTGTGCAGAGTGACCAGGCAAAGAATTAAGCCGAGGGGCATTGCCCCAATTGTTTCCCTGGGTCCCTTGGGGAAATGAACCAGAGCATAGATAAAGGTATTTATAGCTACTGCGGGCCAGGTTCCCCAGATATCAAATAAAGTGAATAATAATATACCTCTGAACAGGAACTCATAAGCCATGAGAAACCCTGCCCAACTAATCGCATTCAGAATAAATAATCTTACATTCCAGTCCTGAACTCTGATTTGAGGATAATTTTTTAAATTCTCAGGACTTTTCCTGGATAAATAACTTAGACAAACAACAATAACTCCTATACCCAAAATCCATGGAATTGTATTTCCTGCT
>JAUWMO010000276.1 GCA_030613125.1 Bacteroidota bacterium
ATCTATTAATAAAAGGATTGCAAAACGGAAATTGATAAAATTTACTACAGTATTTATTATGCTTCTTAAATTAGAACAGAGCGATTATTATATGTAGTTATTTATTTTCTAAAGGCCGGTCGTCGGGTTTGCGGTTATGGAAAATCATTCACCGCTAAGGCGCCAAGACGCTGAGTAAGAATACATTGCGCCTCTCCGTCTCTGCGGTTAATTATAAAAATCATTTACAATAGGAAGTTGCATTTGAACTTACGAAAACAACTTCCAATGACAAATCCAACCTTTATTTTATTTTTTCTTTTAAGCGAATGATCCTTCAGATCGTTCCCCAAATCCTGTGAAGAATACAGGTTAAGTGGATCATAAGATCCCGTCAATCAGATCCAATTCTTCATGTGAAAACTCAGGAGACTGAAGACATTTTAATGAATCTTCCAATTGCTCCACATTACGTGCTCCTATAAGCACCGAGGTTACCCTTTGTTCATTTAATACCCAGGCCAGCGCCATTTGTGCCAGCGATTGTCCTCTTTCAGAGGCAAGCTCATTCAGTTTCGTAAGTTTTGCAATTAGTTCAGGCTTTATTGCTGACTTCTGAAGAAAACCATGGGGGTTGGCAGCACGTGAATCAGCCGGAATATTTTTAAGATATTTATCTGAAAGAAGTCCCTGTGCCAGGGGTGAAAAAGCAATGCAACCAATGCCTTCCTTTTCAAGAGTGTTTAATAATCCATCTTCCACCCATCTGTCAAGCATTGAATAGCGGGGCTGGTGGATAAGGCATGGTGTTCCCAATTCATTAAGTATTTTGCTTGCTTTGGCAGTTTGTTCGGCACTGTAATTTGATATACCTGCATAAAGGGCCTTTCCCTGTTTAACCATATGATCAAGAGCACTCATTGTTTCCTCAAGTGGGGTTTCCGGGTCAGGACGGTGTGAATAGAAAATATCCACATAATCGAGTCCCATTCTTTTCAGGCTTTGGTCAAGGCTGGCAATCATGTACTTTCTCGATCCCCATTCTCCATAAGGACCATCCCACATAAGGTAACCTGCTTTTGTAGAGATGATCAGCTCATCACGGTAAAAGGAAAGATTTTGTTTCAGGATTTTTCCAAAATTCTCCTCTGCTGAACCCGGCAACGGACCATAATTATTGGCAAGATCAAAATGTGTTATGCCCCTGTCAAAGGCATTAAGAAGGATATTCCGGGCGTTGTTGAAATCATCCACTGAACCAAAGTTATGCCAGAGACCCAGGGAAACGGCAGGTAATAGTAATCCGCTGTTCCCGCAACGGTTATATTTCATGGTTGAATATCTGTCAGTGTTGGGAGTGTATGTCATATTTTGGTTTATTAAAGTGATATTAATAAGTAATTAAAACTCCAAAAGAGAAGTGCCAAAATACAAATAATTTTTCTGTAATTTAGTCGTGAACTGATAATTAAAATGGGAGGTATAAAAATATACCAGGCTTCGGCAGGCTCAGGCAAGACATATACTCTGGCCAGGGATTATATCATGTTGTTATTCCACAATCATGAATTGTATCGTAACATTCTTGCTGTAACATTTACCAATAAGGCAGCCGGTGAAATGAAAAAAAGGATACTCGAAAAGCTTTTCGAAATGTCGGACGGAAAAGAAGAAGAGTACACCAGGGATATTCAAGAAAAATTTTCACTTTCTTACGATAAAATCAGTATAAATGCTACTGATATCCTAAACAAGATCTTACATCATTATTCTTATTTCTATGTTCAGACCATTGACAGTTTTTTCCAAAAAATAATCCGTGGCTTTGTAAGGGAATTAGGACTTCAATATAATTATTCCTTACAACTTAATCAGGATAAGATTTTAAATGCTGCGGTGGATAATCTTCTTATTGCAGCTGATGAAAATGAAACTTTGAGAAATTGGTTGGTCCGTTTTGCAGAGTCTAAAATGGAAGAGGGAAGATCCTGGAATTTACGCAGAGATATTCTTTCTCTTGGCAGGCAGCAATTTTCCGAGCAGGTAAAGTATATAAATGAGGACCTGCGAAAGACGATTGAAAATATTGACCTGAGAAAAAAATATCTGGCTGAGTTGAATAAAATTAAAAATGGTTTTGAGAATTCTATGGCTGCTATCGGCATTAAAGGTCAGATGGTGCTTGAAAAACATTCTCTCACTGTTGATGATTTTTTTCAAAAGAGAAGTGGCCCTGCTGCATATTTTGGTAAAATTGCAGGAAAGAAAGACTTTGCTCCAAATTCTTATGTGCTGAAGGTAAAGAACAACCCTGAGAAATGGGTTACAAAAACAAACACACCCGGCAATAATCATCTTCTAATAGCACAGACTGAGCTCCAGCCTGTTCTGGTAGATGCTGTTACATATTTTGAATCAAATAACCGTTCATATCAGACAGCAAAGATAATTCTTGGCCAGTTTTACATCTTCGGGATTTTTAATGATCTTGAGAAGAAAATAGAGGAATATTCGAAGGAAAATAACGAGTTCCCAATATCAGAGATTACAAACTTTCTTTATAAAATTATTGGCGACAATGATGCTCCTTTTATTTATGAAAAAGCCGGTTCTGTTTTCCAACATTTTCTTTTAGATGAATTTCAGGATACCTCGATCATGCAATGGAAAAGCTTTAAGCCACTGATAACCAATAGCATCGCTATGGGGAAAGAAAATTTGATTGTGGGAGATATAAAACAATCAATTTATCGTTGGAGGAATAGTGACTGGAAAATCCTTGGTGAAAACCTGGATAAGGACTTTCCGGAATATAATCTTGAGATGGTCCCATTGGTTTCAAATTACCGGAGCAAAGAGAACATTGTGTTTTTTAATAATGCATTTTTCTCTATAGCCCCTGAGTTGCTTCAGGATACTTTTAATAACGAATTTCAACCCGCCGAATTTGAGGAGAAGGAGATATCTGAGCTGCAAGGTAAAATACAGTATGTTTATGAACAAGTGGTACAGAATGCAGCAAGAAAAAAGCATCCTGAAGGTGGGCAGGTTAAGATCAGATTTTATGGAAACAAAGAGGGAGAAAAATGGTACGAAAAAGTGAACAACCATTTTCCTGAAGAGATAAAAAAATTATTGGAAATGGGTGTACGTCCGGGTGATATTGCGGTGCTTGTCAGAAATAAGAAAGATGGTAAAAAAGCAGTGGATGCCCTGATGCTTTACAGGGAGAAAAATGATCCGGATGGAATTATGGAATTTCCTATCCTGTCGAATGAATCGCTGTATCTTAGAAATTCAGAATCTGTCAGATTCCTGGTCAGTTTCCTCAGGTATCTGAATAATCCGGATGATAAACTGAATCTTGCAATACTATATTTTGAGTTTCTTTCAGTCAGAGGGGAGCTTGATGAAAGTAGTAACAGGAATTTTACACAGGATCTTAGTGGTAACATTGAGTCCATAATTTTTAATGAAAAGGTAAAATCGGAAATTTTATTCCTTAAAAAGCTCTCTATTCCTGAAATACTGGAAGGTGTGGTTCGGCTGTTTTCTCTTGGAAAAATATCCAATGATGTTCCATATATTCAGGCTTTCCTTGATTGTGTACTTGATTATGTAAGGGGAAATCCCGGGGATATAAGTAATTTTCTTGTCTGGTGGGATGACGAGGGTAGATATGAATCCCTGCAGGGAAATGATAAAAGCAATTCCCTGCAAGTATTAACTATTCATAAATCTAAAGGACTTCAGTTCGGTTATGTGTTTATTCCTTATGCTGATTGGTCGCTGGACCACGATGGTAACAGAGGCCCGATACTCTGGTGCAGGCCTGAACCTGAACCATTTAACATGTTTCCAATATTACCTGTAAAATATACTGCTCAATTAAGTGAGAGTTTTTTTTCAAAAGAATATTTCAGGGAGAAACTTGATTCTTATATTGATAACATAAATCTGCTTTATGTGGCATTTACACGTGCTGAAAACGGACTCTGGGTATATGCTCCAGGAAATGAAAACAAGATAAATAAAATTGAAAACCTGATTTTTAATTGTTTATTAAATGATGAGGTTAAGGAAGGTCAGGGTAAAAAGCTGAAGATCAATAACATGGCAGATTATTGGAGTGATGAAGATAAAACCTGGACATATGGTGAGTTAAAGAGTGTTGATGAAGAAAAATATGAGGACAAAACCGGCGTAATTGTGCTGGATGAATACCCAAGCTGGGAAGGATTCTCAAGAATGAGATTGAAATATCAGGGTAAGGAATATTTTTCAACTGACAAGGTGAGAAAGATGCAGCACGGAACCCTTCTTCATGAATTATTTGAATTAATTGGTACGGCCGGAGATATTGACTATGCAGTTGCTCAATTGAATGAGGCTGGAAAGATTCCCGGAGATGAAGTGGAGGATTTTATTGAATATACAAAAATCCTTATCTCGAAACCGGAAGTTAAGAATTGGTTCGATGACAAATGGGAAATAAAACCAGAGGCTGATATTTTACTTGAAAATGGTAAAACAGTACGGCCAGACAGGGTAATGATCAGAGACGGAGAGGCAGTAGTAGTAGATTACAAGTTCGGGGAAAAGAAGTCAGGAAATTACTCAAAACAGATTTCTGGTTATATAAGATATTTAAAGCAAATGGGTTATAAGGATGCTAAAGGTTATTTGTGGTATGTTGAACTGGATGAGATTGAAGAGGTTTTAGGATAGTTACAGGTAGTTACAGATGGTTTCAAATGGTTACAGATAGTTACAAATAGTTACTAATGGTTACGGATGGTTTATTCGCCACCATTAGGCCAGTGCACGACCTGCTGATCAGGTTTGGAACAACATGAAACAATATAAAACTATATG
>JAUWMO010000067.1 GCA_030613125.1 Bacteroidota bacterium
TATGCCAAATTAATAAAATTACATGTGATTTTACCTTAAAAATATTTTCTTTTCAAATAAATGTACCTACAATGACTGGTCACTCAAATAAGACATTAGTTATCATCTGTTTTATAAATTAAAAAAAGCCCCGAAACCGAGGCTTTGAAAGTTTTTTCCTGAAAATTATTTTTTCCTCTTATCAATATGATCTTTATAACGGTTCATAAATTTATCAACCCGGCCAGCAGTATCAACCAATTTCATTTTCCCTGTATAGAATGGGTGGGAAGTATTTGAAATTTCCAACTTAATCAAAGGATATTCTTTCCCATCATCCATCTTAACAGTCTCTTTTGTAGAGGCAGTAGAGCGAGTCATAAAAACGTAACCGTTTGACATATCCTTAAAAACCACCATACGATAATTTTTCGGATGAATTCCTTTTTTCATGTGTTTAAAGCTTTATTTAAAGTTCTGAATGTTAATTAATTGTTGAATGCTGGTAGCTAAATCCTCTGGTACCTGTTACCTCACAAGTTAAATTAATTTTTATTGGTGTTCGGTGAGCCCTCATCCTTAGAAGCATTATATCTTTATACATGCCCTTTTGTTCTTGTACCTCTAAATTTAACGAATTTAAGGATGAGGGGTTCACTAGTATAAATTTTAGTTAAGCAACTGTAATTATTATAATTATTTCAAAATTTATTTGGCCTGCAAAGATAAGTATTGTAAAGTATATTCCCAAAAGGTCAATAAATATTTTTCTAATTAGGTCAACCCTCCTTTTCAGATAATGCAAGTTCGACTTTATAGCGGATAAATTCTGCATTTCGATCAAAAAGGTACCGGTAAGTAATGTGTTTTTTTGCCTGTTCGGCACCAATAGCATTGTACAATGATATCATTTTTGGATTAAAATCACCCACCCAGGATAATTCAACCTCCTGATAATAAGGTTTTTTCCTGAATACTTTGTAAAGATGTTTAAAAATGACTGCCTCAAGTCCAATGTTTTGAAATTTTGGATCCACTCCAGCAATCATCGCCCTCACCCTTGTCATAGTTTTTCTTTGCTTATAATATAAAAATTTAATAATCGTCAACAGGTTAATTTTTCCATTCATATGTTTCAGAATCTGATTTAGGTCAGGTAATAAAATAAAAAATGCAACAGGCCTTTCTTCATAATATGCAAACCACATCAACTCTTCATCCAATATTGGTTTTGCTTCATAAAAACATTCTCTGATCTTATCAGGATCCATTGGAGTGAAATCTTTCTTGAATTTTGCCCATGCGGAATTATAGACCTGCACCATATCCATTACAAATTTATCCAACTCATTAAACCTGGCATGACAAAAGGTGTACCCTGGTTTACGTGCCACCCATGATGCTATTCTCATGAACCGTTCAGGAAAAACCTGCACTGATGCCACATCTTTATGGTAACTATATTGTTCAAAATAGTTTTTAAAGCCAAATTCTTCAAAAAATTCTTTATAATAAGGTTTATTATATGGCATTCCATATCCAGGATGGATAAAACCTTCAACAAGTAATCCCCAATTACTATCATTCTCACCAAAATTTATTGGGGCATCAACAGCTTGCATACCTTTGGATTTCAACCATTCAATTGCAGTATCAAATAGCTTGAAAGCTGCAGATTTATCCCGGACTACTTCAAAGAAGCCGAAACCACCTGTTGGTTGAAGATGTGCATTTGCCTTTTTCCGGTTATAAAAGGCAGCAATTCTTCCAATTAAACGACCTTTTTCAGATTTCAAGATCCAACGAATAGCTTCCCCATCCCTAAATGACGGATTTTTTTCAGGATTAAAAACTCCTTCAACTCCACGATCTAATGGACATACCCAATACTCATCTTTATTATATAAGATTTTGGGGACTTTAAGAAATTCCCGTCGGGTTTTCTTATTTGTTACTTCAATAAGATCCATATTCCGAATTTACTAAAATTTAAACCAATTTTCCACTTCTTTCATTTTGGATCCATCATCAGTTCTGTGATAATATTCATTGGTTCGTTTATCATAATAATATTCTTTACTCCAATCATCAGCATTTTGAATAATTTCATTCAAGGCTTTTATAAAATACCGGACTTCAGCATTGGTAGTAACAGGATGTAAGCTCCACCTTACCCAACCAGGTTTTTCAGACATATCTCCCTGTTCAATCTTTTTAACAATAGCTTCTGATTGTTTTTGGGACACATTCAGAAGAAAATGGCCATAGGTTCCTGCACAAACACATCCCCCCCTGATTTGAATTCCAAATCTGTCACTTAAAAGTTTTACAATTAAATTGAAGTGGATTTTTTTATAGTAAAAAGAGATTACACCAAGTCTGTCCCTCACATTGTCTGCCAGGATATTTAATTCAGGAATTGCCTCAAGTCCCGATAATGCTAATTCGATTAACTCATCCTCACGTTTATTTATTTTCTCTGTACTCATCTGTTCCTTTAATTCTATTGCAAGAGCAGCCCTTATTGCCTGAAGAAAACCAGGTGTGCCACCATCTTCCCTTAACTCAATGTCATCAATATATTTATATTCGCCCCATCGGTTAGTCCAGGCAACTGTACCTCCTCCCGGATGGTCAGGTGCAGGATTATGATACAATTTTGAGTCAAAAACTACTACCCCTGAAGCTCCAGGGCCCCCCAGGAATTTATGAGGAGAAAAGTAAATTGCATCAAGTTTCATTTGTGGATCTTTCGGATGCATGTTAATATCAGCATATGGAGCGGAAGCAGCAAAATCAATAAAACAAAGCCCTCCATTTTCATGCATGATTTTGGCCAGCTCATAATAAGGTGTTTTTACTCCCGTGACATTTGACGCCGCAGTAAAAGCGCCTATTTTGAGTTTACGGTTCTTATATTTCAATAATTGCCTTCTGAGCTCATCTAAATCTACAAGCAAGTCGCTATTCGGCTTTAAAATCACAACATCAGCAATTGTTTCATACCACGAAGTATGATTTGAATGATGCTCCATATGAGTTACAAAGACCACAGGGCGATCTTTTTTCTTCAGGCAACTTTCATCAAAAAGGGCAGGATTCACCTTTAACCCAAGTATTCGTTGTAATTTATTTATTACACCAGTCATACCGTAGCCTCCAAAAAGCAAAACATCATCTGGTCCGGCATGAACATGTTTTTTAATTGTATCCCTTGCATAATGATATGCCCATGTCATCATAGTACCGGTTTCACTTGTTTCAGTATGGGTATTTGCCACATAAGGACCAAAAGTTTTTATGATCTTATCTTCAAGGGGACCATATAACCTGCCGCTGGCAATCCAGTCGTTATAAATGATCTTCTTAACTCCGTAAGGAGTCTCATACTCATGATCAATACCAATGACATTGTTCCTGAACTTGCTGAAATACCTTTCCAATGATTTCATGTTTACAAACTGAAATTATTATTACAATGGGAACCTGTTTCAAAGTATCTGATTAATTACGACTTGCAATTTTTGACAGAAGCCTTAATATCTCAAGGTATAGCCAAACCAGTGTGACAAGGAGTCCAAAAGCACCGTACCACTCCATAAATTTTGGGATATTTTTTTTTGAGCCTTGCTCTATAAAATCAAAGTCTAAAACCAGGTTCAAAGCAGCAATTACCACCACAAAAAGGCTGATCCCGATTGATAACATACTATTACCATAAAGAAATTCCAGTCTCAGACCAAACAAACTCAAAACAAATCCAATTAAATAAACAATTACTATGCCCCCTGTAGCAGCTACCACTCCAAGTTTAAATTTTTGAGTAACCTTAATAATTCTCGATTTGTACAAAAACAACATTGTGAAGAAAGTTCCAAAAGTCAGGGTTACAGCTCTTAAAACCAAACCTTGACCCTGGAACTGAGCTTCTACAAGAGCAGACAAGCCACCAAGCAGTAAGCCTTCAAGCACAGAATATATTGGTACAGTATAAGGTGACCATTCTTTTTTAAAAATGGTAACAACAGCCAGAATTAACCCTCCAATTCCACCACCAATCAAATATGGAGTCACCAGTGCTAATCCTTCTGCAGGGTCAATACCCTGGTAGAATCTCGTCCATGTATAAAATGCGCCTAATAACAAAAGAAGAAAACCCAGAATGGTCTTGTTAATAGTGCCGGAAAGGGTCATAATTTCCCCTGTGGCAGGCATTGAAATATTTTCAAATATCCTTTTAGTTAATGCGGGGTTTGAAGTATTTCGGTTAAACATAAATATTAAATTAGTATTCAAGTTAGAAATTTACGTAAAGATAAATCTCTTTTTTAAATTTTCTATTTGTCTTTCATGGATCCGGCGTAAAGATCTGATTATATGCATGTAAACGCTGCTGTCAAAAAATATTGAAGTCCAAACCGGTTTAAAACTTCTAAAAATACATGATAAATTTCTTGGGCAAATAAATAATATCAAATTCTTAACTTTTGCCAATGTTTTATTAGAACGGTTTCATAAAGTAATGGACCGGATTAATAGATATCGATAACTCTGTGGTCAATAAGGATAAATTCCAGGATTATTAAAAATGTATAAAACAGATATGTCTTCACAGGTATGTATAAACGAGGCCTGATTTTTAGCTTAAAATAATTATATCCTATAAGAAATACTTTTTCAAGTATAAAAACAATAGCAGTTGCAAGAGCGACTCCCACTATTCCGTAAAATTGTACAAGATAAATGCTTAACAATACATTCAGGATGAGCTCAAAAAAAGAGACCGTCATTATAATCTTCGTTTTTTTTAAGCCGATCAACAAAGTCTGTGGGAATACCAGTCTGGAAATAATTATAAGCAGATACATCATGAACACATCTGCACTCCGTTCAAATTCCATGTTAAAGATCACCGGGAAAAGCCATCTTGCAAACAACATAGTAACAATTGATATAGGAAAAAGTATGTGCATTAACCTTCTTGACTGATAACGGATAGTGTTCATTGAATTTTTCAGGTTTCCGGGTTTTCCGATCTCCGAAATCATGGCGTTTGAAAGACCAGTTGCAAGAATAATCACTAAAGGAAATTCCTTTGCCCCATACCTGAATATTGCAAAATGTTCCACATCTATCACACTTGTTACAACAATACCATCTATATATTGTGCTGATCCACTTAATAAAGCACTTATTATTAATGGTATTCCAAGTGACAGATGCTCCTTCATAAAATCAAACGATATCTTAAATTCTGCATATCTGAATAACAGAACTAACAACCATACAAAACGAACAATTGAAATAGCAACTAATCCATATAAAGACCATAATATGTCAAATCCTCTTAGCACAGGTAATATTACAATGATTAATTGAACTGCATAGGTGATGAAACCATAACTCAGAATTGAAACAGAATTATTACGTACCAGGTAAATATATTCAATAAGTACAGGAGGATTGCTCAGAAATATAAAGGCTAATAACAAATTAATATATGGAACGTTACCACTTACCCCGAAAACTGAAAAATGACTCCTCAGACTTAAACCAATAAAAAAAATCAGAAGACTAAAAAAAGTAAGGAGCAGGAACACATTAAAAATCTCGGGTGATTTCTCTGTATTTCCGTTCTTTCCCCTGTTAAAAGTTTTATTATGGTGTGCCAGGGATAAATAGGATTGTATTAAGCCTGAAACCCAGAAAAAACTAACAAAGCCTGCCATAAACAGAAATCCCTCAAACATTCCAATATCAATGCGTGAAAGATGACTCTTAGTAAAAAAGATACTAATAATTAAAAAAGTTGTAAATCTCATCAGCTGATATAACTGAAGACTTCCAACATTTGTAAATACTTTGTTAAGGTTCAATAAATTTCTATTTCTAAGAAAATAAACAGTTCTGTATTAAGTAACTTTTTAATGGATCAAATATACTTATTCTTATGTTCCTCATTTAACAATGACAAATTTTCTCGTTGGCATACTCCAGAATAATATATTATCTTTGCTGTTCCATGTAGTGGAACTTGAAAAACCAACAAAATCAGAGATTTTGGATTTTTCGGGATTAGAGTGCTGGATTGTGGTTGGCTTTTTACGGATAATTCATGGTGGTTGTAGCTCAGCAGGTTAGAGCGCTGGATTGTGGTTCCAGAGGTCGCCGGTTCGAACCCGGTCTTCCACCCAAAACAAGGTATCCATTCCTTAAGGTGCCCATACTTTAAGTCCGGAAGGAACTACTTTAATCTTTACTGTCTCAGGCATCATTATCGGTTCTCCATCAACATGTGCTAACCCATGAGCCGGCCGTGTTAGTACTGCCTCCCTGAGCCTTATCATCTTATAATATTTTGATCTGTCAATTTGCCTGGTTAACACCTTCATTCCAAGTACTGGAATAAGAACCCGCGGAAATGGAGACAAAATACACATATCAAGAAAGCCATCATCAATCTTAGCTTCTGGAGATATGTATGCATTATTCCCAAATTGGCCGGCATTCGCAAATGTGATCATAAAAGCTTTTGCAGAAATTGTCTGGTCTTTATATTTAACAAAATACTCTTGCGATTTATATTTAGTAATTTCCCTCAAGATCAATTCAAGATAGGTAATAAGACCCCTGTTTTTATGTTGTGAGAACGAGTATGCAATCTCAGCATCAAAGCCCAGACCGGCTGTGCAAAAAAAAACTGTGTTATTAATCAATCCGTAATCAATCTCTATAATATTATGATAATTTATCAAATCCAGTGCCTTTGAAAACTTAAGAGGAATATGAAGCTGCCGTGCCAAACCATTACCGGAACCAATAGGTAAAATCCCCAAAATGGCATTCTCATGCACAAGATGTCTGGCTACCATATTTACAGTTCCGTCTCCTCCAACAGCTAAAAAATGTCTTGAACCGGAACAAAGCTCAGATTTTACAAATTTCTCAGTATCTATAGAAGATTTACAAGTATAATGAATGTCTGATCTAAAATAATTCTTTTCGAGAGATTTCTTCAGCTCCTTCATTTTTCCACTGGTAAACCCGCTCCCGGCAACCGGATTAATAATTACAGATATATGCTCATTGCTGGTCAATTGAAAATTTTATACTATATATTCAAAATAATTTACAAAGTTCAAAAATAATTTATTTCACGCAAATGGAAGGAATAAATGAAGAATACACTACATACAACAATTCTCCGTTTATTTTGATATATTCATTCCGTAATTTTTTTGATTTTTGGTCGTTTGAAAACCCTGAGATCTTGATTAAATGAGTTACAGGTTATTCTACATATTTGTATTATTCATAATTCCAGAGTTCGCTATTGGACAAATTGGGGGTAAATATACCTATGAATTCCTTAATCTTACTAATTCAGCAAGAATTGCTGCATTGGGGGGTAAGATTGTTTCAATTCCTGATAATGACCTGAATCTACCTTTTCATAATCCTGGCCTGCTTAGTCCTGAGATGGATCAAAATCTGGTATTGAATTATGTAAACTATTTTGCAGATATTAATTTTGGTTACGTTTCTTATTCACGAACCTATAATAAAATAGGGAGTTTTGCAGCCGGAATTCATTATATTAATTATGGCAGATTTACTGCTGCTGATCAAATTGGGAATATTACAGGTAGTTTTACTGCTTCAGAGTATGCCTTTAACCTCATATATTCAAGGCCTTTGCCTTTCGACAGCCTGTTTAATATTGGTATAAACCTTAAACCTGTAATCTCAAATTTTGAAAAATATACATCGTTTGGTCTGGCAACCGATATTGGCATCAATTATACAGGTCGCCAAGGTCTGTTCTCTGCCGGACTTGTTCTTAAAAACATAGGATTTCAAATTAAACCGTATTATTCCGGTAATTCAGAGCCTTTGCCATTTGAAATACAATTAGGGCTTTCACACAAACTGAAACACGCTCCATTCAGGTTTATGGTTACAGCCCATCATCTTGAAACTTTTAAACTTGCTCCTGAAGAAATATCAGATCCAAATCAACAAGACCCGGTTAATACTTCAGATAAACCGAGAGGGAAGTTTGAACAATTTGGTGATAATCTGATACGCCATCTTGTTTTTGGTCTTGAACTCAATCCGGTTAAACCTGTTTTTATCCGATTAGGGTATAACCCTCAGAGAAGGAAAGAACTGCAACTATCAAGCCGGACAGGGATGGTAGGATTCTCATGGGGATTTGGTATCCGTATCTCTAAATTCCATCTCTCTTATGGCCGTGCAACCTATCATTTAGCCGGTGCTTCAAACCATTTTTCTCTGACCTTAAACCTAAATGAATTCAACAAAAAAATACCATAACGGATCGCCAGATCACCCTTTTCAATATGTATAAATATGGTTCTTCAGGATAATGCTTAGTTATCCTTGAAAATTAAATTTTATTTTCTTTTTGGAAAGCACTTCACAAATTCCCAATTTTGAACCATAATGAAAAAGGGAAATTACAATCTTATCATTGCTATTGATGGCTATTCATCCTGCGGAAAAAGTACCTTTGCCAAAGAAATAGCCAGAATCCTGCATTATACCTATATTGACAGTGGTGCCATGTACAGGGCTGTGACACTTTTTTGTCTCAGGAACCGGATTATTGAAAATGATGTAATTAACATTACCAAACTCAGGAAAAGTCTTAAAGACATAAAGATTGAATTTAAGTATAATTCTAATTCCAAACAGTTTGAGACTTACCTGGATGATGAAAATATTGAGGAAAAGATCAGGTCTGTAAAGGTTTCTGAATTTGTAAGCCAGATAAGTAAAATTAGTGAAATCAGATCAAAAATGGTAAAAGCCCAAAGAATACTTGGAAATAAAAAAAGGATTGTAATGGATGGAAGAGATATTGGAACAGTGGTGTTCCCAAATGCCGATCTGAAAATTTTTATGATTGCCAAACCTGCTATTCGCGCTGAGAGAAGATACAAAGAACTTCTTCAGAAAGGTATGAAGGTAAGCTATGAGGAAATTGAGAAAAACATAATACAAAGAGATCATATTGACTCAACTCGTAACATTAGTCCTCTAAAGAAAGCACCGGATGCTATCACCCTGGATAACAGTGATATGACAGTAGAAGAACAAATGTCATGGATCATGGGAATCATTCAAAATTTAAAAAAAAATGAAAGTTGAGATTGATCAGGATGCAGGTTTTTGTTTTGGCGTGCAAAAAACAATAGAACAGGCTGAAAAAGAATTATTAAAAGAGGGAAAAATATATTGCCTGGGAGAAATAGTACACAATGATGAGGAGATACACCGTCTTAAGACTAAAGGGTTAATAACCATCGGTTACGAGGAATTCAGGAATCTTAAAAACACCAGAGTTTTGATCCGTGCACATGGTGAACCCCCTGAAACATATGAGATTGCAAAACAGAATAATATTCAGCTTATAGACACTACATGCCCTATTGTTTCAAGATTGCAAAACAGAATTAAAACCTGCTACGATGAAATACTGGACGAAAATGGTCAGATTGTCATATTTGGAAAAGTAGGTCATCCTGAAGTTGTTGGACTAATAGGTCAGACAAATGGAAGAGCAATGGCAGTTAGCATTGAGGCAGATCTTGATCAGATTGATTTCACCAAACCAATTTATTTGTACTCACAAACAACAAGAAGCAAAAAAGGGTTTAAGCAAATTAAAGAAGAAATAACAAGAAGATTAAAAGCTGCCGGTAATCAAGATACATTATACCTTATGGCTCACCAGACAATATGTGGTCAGGTATCCAACAGGGAACCAAATCTAATTGATTTTGCTAAAAAGCATGATGCTATTCTATTTGCCAGCGGCAAAAAAAGTTCAAATGGAAAAATGTTGTACGAAATTTGCAAAAGAGAGAATCCGAATTCTTATTTTATATCAAGTGCCGATGATGTTGAAACTGACATGATCAAAAATTGCAAAACTGTGGGTGTATCCGGCGCCACATCAACACCATCATGGCTGCTGCAGGATGTTGCAAATAAAGTATCCTCGCTGTTACATTAAAATATAATTCCCGTTACAGATTTTTTCTGCAAGGGTATGTAAATTTTCATTATTTTCGGTCAACTAAAATTCTGAATCATAACTATGGGAAAAATTAAAAGAATAGGGGTGCTGACTTCCGGAGGCGATGCCCCGGGAATGAATGCTGCTATCAGGGCAGTTACACGTACTGCAATCTATTACGACCTTGAAGTTTTAGGAATCAGACATGGATACAGGGGTATGATTGAAGGTTATTGTAAACCCTTAAAAGTTCATACGGTTAGTAATATTATTCAACGTGGCGGCACCATTCTAAAAACAGCAAGGTGTGAAGAGTTTAAAATCCCGGAAGGAAGGAAGAGAGCATATGATTACCTTAAAAGAAGAAATATTGATGGAGTTGTGGTGATCGGTGGAGATGGGACTTTTACAGGAGCCCGTGTTTTTAGTGAGGAATTTGATATTCCATTCATAGGGATTCCCGGAACAATTGACAATGATATTTATGGCACGGATTATACTATAGGTTATGACACAGCATTAAATACTGTTATTGAAGCAGTAGATAAGATCAGGGATACTGCCAGTGCTCACAACCGCCTTTTTTTTATTGAAGTGATGGGCGCCGAGGCCGGATTTATAGCTTTAAGAAGCGGGATCGCATGTGGCGCTGAAGCAATTCTGATACCGGAGGTAAAAAACCAGGTTTCAACCCTGAAGGATTTCCTTGAAAATGGCGATAGAAGGAAAAAATCAAGTAATATCATTATTGTTGCTGAAGGAGAAGAAGAAGGTGGGGCTTATGAAATTGCCAGGAAAGTTAAAAATGATTTTAAGGACTATTCTATCAGGGTTACGGTATTAGGTCATATCCAACGTGGTGGATCTCCAACTGCATTTGACAGGGTAGCTGCCAGCCGTCTTGGATATGCAGCTGTTGAAGCACTTTTAGATGATCAAAAAAGTGCTATGGTTGGACTTCAAAATAACAATGTAGTTCTGGTGCCTTTCAGGAAAGCTGTAAAACTACATAAGGATGTCAACCGTCAGCTTCTTGAAATTTCACAAATACTATCGATCTAATGGTCAATTTTACATTAATCATATATGAACCGGAAAATCTGTTTTGCCAATGTAATATTACCTCTTCCGGTAAAAGGAGTTTTTACCTATAAAATACCGGCCGACCTTTCTGCATCTGCAAAGCCGGGGATGCGTGCTGTAGTACAATTCGGTCAAAAAAGAATCTATACATCAATCATTCAAAGTATCCACACTGAAATTCCGGTTCATTATAAACCCAAAGAGATTTTAAGCCTGCCAGACAATTATACGGTTATTTTTAACAACCAATTAGATTTTTGGAACTGGATGTCATCCTACTACTTGTCTACACTGGGTGAAATTTATAAAGCAGCATTGCCTGCCGGTTTAAAACCTGAAAGTGAAACCCGTTTCACGCTCTCTGGAAATAACTTCGACAATGTTGAAATCAAACCTAAAGAGAAACTTATCCTTTCATTGTTGCAGGATAAAGTATCAACCAATACCAGGGAAATTTCAAAAGTAACAGGGCTTAAAAATCCTCTCCTCTACATTCATTCACTTATTGAAAAAGGATTAATTCAGGTTGAAGAACGTTTAACAAAATTTTATAAACCTAAATTGGAGGCATTTATTTCTCTGACCCCTGACCTTCCTGAAAGAAGCAGTCTGATTGAGATAATCGAAAAGTTAAGCAAGGCTCCCCGTCAAAAAGAAACCTTTGAAAGCTTTTTATACCTGACACAAGAACTTACTGAAAAAGGGAAAGCAGGATTGAAGAAAAGTATTTTGTTAAAAGACCGGCTTTCTAACACCCACGCCCTTGATGCATTAATTAAAAAAAGCATTTTAACCAAAACATACCGTCAGGTCTCACGGCTTGATACCGGGACTCATGATATACAAAAACTAAAAACCCTTTCAGAAGTTCAAAAAAGCACACTTAGTGAGATTGATAACAAATTCAAAACATTTAATACAGTCCTTCTTCATGGTGTTACTTCCAGCGGCAAAACAGAAATTTATGCCCACCTGATTGAAAAGCAGTTAAAAAGTGGCAAACAGATATTATATATGCTACCTGAGATTGCCCTCACCACACAGATTATTGAACGATTAAAGAAATACTTTGGAAAGAAAATTGGCGTTTATCATTCAAAATACAGTGATGCTGAACGTGTTGAAGTATGGAAAAATCTGATAAATGAATCCTCCGAAAACAGATTCCAAATAATTCTGGGAGTACGATCTTCTGTCTTCCTTCCATTTAAAAAGCTGGGATTGGTTATTGTAGATGAAGAATATGAAAACTCTTACAAGCAAC
>JAUWMO010000012.1 GCA_030613125.1 Bacteroidota bacterium
TGCCCTTGTAATCGGGAATAATGATTACCTTATGGGACCACTGGTAAATCCGGTAAATGATGCCCGCTCTATGGCCAGGGCCTTACGGAGTGCAGGTTTTGAAGTTTTACTTCGAGAAAACCTGTCAAACAAAACAGAAATGATGCGGGTGATAAGGGATTTTGGTTTTAAACTGAGAAAAGGTGGTGTTGGACTGTTTTATTACGCCGGACATGGCCTTCAGGTAAATGGTTATAATTATCTTATTCCGGTAAATGCTGTAATAAATAATGAAACAGAAGTGGAATATGAAGCAGTTGATGCTGGTTTTGTACTTGCACAAATGGAAAGTGCCCAGAACAGGTTGAATATTATGATACTGGATGCATGCCGGAACAATCCTTTTGCAAGAACATTCAGGTCTGCAAACCAGGGGCTTGTTGGCATGAATGCCCCAACCGGTTCCCTTATTGCTTATTCAACGTCTCCAGGTTCAGTAGCAATAGATGGAAGCGGGGTGAACGGACTGTATACTGAGGAACTATTGCTTCAAATCCGGCAACCAAACCTCAAAATCGAAGAGGTTTTCAAAAACGTAAGAGCTGAAGTAGTTAATAAAAGTAATAAAAAACAAACTCCATGGGAATCATCTTCCCTTATTGGTGATTTTTACTTTAATTATGAAACACCCACAACAGAAGATCCTGTAGCTGTTGATCTGCCCCCTGTTACTGAAACCAAAAAACCACCACCGGTTGAAATTGCTCAGACAAAAGTTAAATGGCGGGCGAAAGGAGAATATTACTGGCTATTCATTAATGACCGTGATGTCAGCAAGGAAACCAAACCAGCCACAAAAGGTAAAGATCTTATCGTATATTATCCTGCAAATGGAACAACATACCTGTTAAAAGATTACTGGAATAGAAGAGATAACACTTTAAGAACCGCAGAAGTTATTCCCCCCTCTCAAGAACAAGAAAAGGAAATAAGTTACAAGCCCAGTTCATCTGAAAATCCTCTTGACCTGGTAAAACGAGGAAACCTGCCGCAACCCTACAATTCAGGAGAAAATCTAATTATAAAATGGAGGGTAACCAAAGATTATAAATACTACCTTAAGGTCAATGAAAAGGAAATCAACACAACAAAATGTAAACATAAGTTAATAGGCAATGACTTATATGTTTTCAATCACGAGACTGAAAGAATGTTCCTTCTTAAAGATTTTCGCAAACGTAATGATAATAGATGGAGAGACGGGATTTTGGTAAAATAACCCGCTGTGCGGTTAACAGTAAAAAGCCACCCTCTAAAAGAAGGTGGCTTTCTAATTAAAATTAAATATAACTAATTCAGGTATTAAGCCCTACAGGGCGAAGGTTACCTATACCCTTTTAATACACCTTTCATTACATTAATATAATATACAATCAACCATACTCCATATCCTTAAGTGGTTGCAGAATAATAACTACGTATTAAACTACGTAGTTCGAACAAAAATCATGAACATTCATTTATCTATGATTTAGATACAACAGTGAAAATATAATACCTAAATTTGAATAGTCTTTTTTGATGAATCCTCTTTGTACAAAAGTAAACATAAGACAATAGATGAAAATTATTACCCTCCTGCTATTAACTGCATTTCTTGCCGGGTGTTCGCCCATCCGGCAAATTGAGGATGCTACTTTAGTAATGTCGATTAAGAAGCTTCCGTGTATGGGAGACTGTCCGGTTTTTTCATTGAAGATTTATAATAACAGGATTGTTGTTTATGAAGGTCTGAAATTTGTGGATCTATCTGGTCGATATACAACTAAATTAACCCACAAGCAATTCCAAAATATTAAGTCAAGTTTCCTTGAGGCTGGTTTCTTTGATTTTAAAAATGTTTATTCGGCACATATTATGGATATGCAGACAACTTATATCTATTTCCGGCATGGTGGAAAAGAAAAAAAGATTCTGGACTACCATAAAGCTCCTGATTCAATAAAAGATTTAGAAAAAATGCTGGAGGCATTGATTAAATCGGAAAAATGGAGAATGGTTCGTAAATAATATGGAATTATTTTTCCCTTGTCAGGAGCGTGTCAGCCAATTGTTTTAATTGTATTTTTCTTTCCTCAGGAACCCGGACTTTGTTTAAGTTTTTCAGTGCACTAATATAATAATGGCTAGCCAGCCTTTTTGTAAGCTCCTGAATACCAAGCCCATCAAAAATCTTCTTCATTACTCTGATCTTTTTTTTCGGATTATCCTCTAATCGTTTTAACAGATGATGAATTTCAATTTGCTGTTTTTCATCTGCTTTTTCCAACGCCTTAATCAAAAGAAAGGTTTTTTTATTAGCAACAATATCACCTCCAATTTCTTTCCCGAAAACTTCAGTATTACCATAAGTATCTAACAAATCATCCTGTAGTTGATAAGCCATCCCCACATCATGCCCGAATTTATAAAGTAATTCAGCATTTTTTGAGTCTGCCCCTCCTATCAGTGCTCCAATATGCATACATCCTGCCAGCAAAACTGATGTTTTCATCTCTATCATTTTCAGGTATTCCTGAGCTGTAACATTCAGTACTCTTTCAAAATTCATATCATATTGTTGTCCTTCGCAAACTTGTCTGGCAGTTTTATTAAACACCCTGATCACATCCACCAGAATTTCTTCTCTACAACTGGTAATATATTCATAGGCAAGAATGGCCATCACATCTCCTGACAGAATAGCCACATTCTGGTCCCATTTTTTATGAACGGTAAGGTGGTTTCTCCTAAGTGCAGCCTCGTCCATAATATCATCATGAAGAAGTGTAAAATTATGAAAGATTTCCAAGCCCAGTGAAGGTATAACTGCCTCATCCACATTGTTACTAAAAAGGTTGCAAGACATTAGTGTCAATACTGGTCTTAATCTTTTGCCTCCCGTTTTAAATACATAGTGGACAGGTTCATAAAGTTCCTTTGGCTCCCTGTAAATTTCAAGATTTTCAATTGCCTTGTCAATTAAATTCTGGATCTCCTCTAATGAATACATAATTTAAAATGAAGCTATAAATCGGATAAGAGATAAAAATATTCCCATAAGTAAAGGGCCAAGGGATGTTACAGTTTTGTTAATGAATTTTACTGTCTGAGAGCTTCAGCTCCTCCAACAATATCTAAAAGTTCTTTGGTAATTGCGGCTTGTCTGGCCTGGTTATAATACAAGGTTAACTCCCTGATTAACTCTATAGTATTGTCAGTTGCCTGATGCATAGCTGTCATCCGCGCACCATGTTCTGCAGTAAAGGAGTCAAGGATTATTTTGAACATTTTTATCTTTAATGATTTAGGAATCAGATTCTCAACAAGAAACTTTTGGTCGGGTTCAAATATATAATCAATAAATTTCCTTGTATTCCCTTCCTCTTCTGAAATTTCAAGTGGTAAAAATTTTTCTGTTATCACATCTTGTATGGCGGCATTTCTGAACTGGTTATAAACAAATTCGATACGGTCAAATTTACCTTCAATATACTGGTCTATAAATTGTTGTGCCAGTACAGCAATATTTGCAAAACTTAATTCCTCAAAAACTTCATAGTTTATTTCTTCAATCAGATACTTTTTTAATCGTAAAAAATCAGCTCCTTTCTTTCCAATTGCATAAAACGATAAGTTATGATTCTTCAACTGCTCTACATAAGTTTCCCGGGCCAGGTGAAGCGCCTGTTTAATGGCATTTGAATTAAAAGCTCCACACAAGCCGCGATTTGAGGTAACAAGAACAATTAATACCTTATTTGGTTCACGTTCCTGGATTAAAACATTTTCAATTTCTCCTTCAAGGCTTTTTTGAATACTGGCAAGAATTTCATCTAACTTATTGACATAAGGTCGTAAACGTATTATCTTATCCTGAGATTTACGTAACCTTGCAGCTGCAACCATTTTCATTGCAGAAGTGATTTTCTGCGTTGATTTTACAGAAGCAATTCTTGTTCTTATTTCTTTTAATCCTGCCATTGATCTGTATTAACCATTCCTAATCAACAGTTTCGTCACTTTTGTATTTTGAAGCTAAATCCAGAGCCGTCTCAGTAAGTATCTTTTCAGTTTCTTCAGTTAGCTTACCTTCCCTGATAGTTTTTAAAACTTTTTTATATTTCATCCTAAGAAATTCAATAAACTCAGTTTCAAACTCTTTTACCTTTTTCACAGGTACATCTTTTAGTAATCCTTTTGTTCCGGCATAAATTATTACAACCTGTTCGTCAACAGGAACAGGTTTATATTGACCCTGCTTTAATATTTCAACGTTCTTTGCTCCTTTGTCCAGGACAGCAAGAGTGGTGGCATCAAGATCTGAACCAAACTTAGTAAAAGCCTCAAGTTCACGATATTGGGCCTGGTCAAGCTTAAGAGTACCTGCCACCTTTTTCATTGATTTGATCTGAGCATTCCCTCCAACACGGGAAACAGAGATACCTACATTCACAGCCGGCCTTATCCCCGAATTAAAAAGATCAGCTTCAAGGAAAATCTGTCCGTCGGTAATTGAGATCACGTTTGTCGGAATATAGGCTGAAACATCACCAGCCTGTGTTTCAATAATGGGAAGGGCAGTAAGAGACCCTCCTCCCTTCACCATCTTTTTAATAGAGGGTGGTATATCGTTCATTCCTTTTGCCACATCATCAGATTCAATTATCCTTGCAGCTCTTTCCAGTAATCTGGAATGAAGATAAAAAACATCTCCAGGATATGCCTCTCTTCCCGGAGGACGTCTTAGCAACAATGAAACCTCGCGATAAGACACAGCTTGCTTTGAAAGGTCATCATAAATAATCAGGGCATTTCTGCCCGTATCCCTGAAAAATTCACCAATTGCACATGCCGAAAAGGGTGCATAATACTGAAGGGCAGCCGGATCAGAGGCTGTAGCTAAAACAATTATTGTATAACTCATTGCATTATTATCTTCAAGGATCTTTGCAATGTTTGCAACAGTGGATCCCTTTTGGCCAATAGCTACATATATACAATAAACAGGTTCCCCTTTCTCATAATTCTCTCTCTGGTTTATAATTGTATCGATAGCAATAGCAGTTTTCCCTGTTTGGCGGTCTCCAATTATCAACTCTCTCTGGCCTTTACCTATGGGTATCATAGCATCAATTGCTTTTATTCCGGTTTGAATTGGTTGATTAACCGGTTGCCTGAAAATAACGCCCGGAGCTTTACGTTCAAAAGGCATTTCATATCTTTCTCCAGAAATTTCACCTTTTCCATCTAAGGGTTGCCCAAGAGGATTGATCACACGTCCAAGAAATCCTTCTCCAGCCATAATAGAAGAGATCATTTTTGTACGCTTAACAGTATCTCCTTCCCCGATGCCTTCCGACGATCCCAAAAGAACAACTCCAACATTATCTTCTTCCAGATTTTGAACAATGCCTTCCACACCATTTTGAAATTCAACAAGTTCGTTTGCCTGGACATTAGATAAACCATATATTCTTACAATACCATCACCTACCTGTAAAACAGTCCCCACTTCCTCTATTTCTACTTCAGCGGTAATTCCTTCTAATTGCTTTTTTAGAACTTTAGAAATTTCTGAAGGTTTAATATTATTCATATCTGTGTTATTAGATTAGTTGCAATTTTTTCCTCTGATTATTTTAGTTCGACATAATAATCTCAAATAGCAATTGTACTTTTATGTGTTAGTTCTTTCTTAATCTTATTTAACTTTGTTCTTACGCTTGTGTCTATCTGTTCATCTTCAATTTTAAGTAGAAATCCACCTATGATTTCAGGGTCAGTTATTTCATCAAAAATTATTTTGTTTGTAGTCTTTTTCTTAATGAACTCAATAATTTTATCTCTTATGTCATGGTCCAATGGATAAACCGTAGTAAGTTTTGCAACTGTAATTCCTTTATAGGCATTAAACTGATCTCTGAATTGCAGGGTTATTCCCTTAAAAAATGCCAGACGGTTATTTTTAATTATCAAATCAAGAAAATCCATTGTCAATGGATCTATTTTATCATCAAAAATTTTATGAATAGCCTCTTTCTTACCTGACAGAGGCAGGATAGGAT
This sequence comes from Bacteroidota bacterium, assembly GCA_030613125.1. Classification (GTDB taxonomy): domain Bacteria; phylum Bacteroidota; class Bacteroidia; order Bacteroidales; family VadinHA17; genus JAUWMO01. The sequence continues at coordinate 6,087 of JAUWMO010000012.1, forward strand.
TATTCAGGAAATCGCGAAATTCCGGTACTTCAACTGAGGAATTATAGATCAGTTCCATATCCCTGGAAACTTTCTCAAGTTGATTTTTTTCTTTAGCAACCTGGAAAAGCGCTTTCCCATACCGTACCGAAATTTTACCTAAGTTCATTACTTATATGCTTTCAATTTCCATTTAAACAACAGAAGATTAATTAAGTTTTATTTCCTTAAGATAATTCTCAATCAATTGTTTTTGATCTCTTTTATCAGCCAGTTTTTGCTTAAGTATTTTTTCAGCTATCTCGACAGAAAGGATTGCTACTTGTTTTCGTACCTCAGAAATTGCATATTCTTTTTCACTCTCTATTTTTACTCTGGCTGCTTCGATAATTTTTTTTGCCTCATCGTTTGCCTGACCTTTTGCAACATCAATTATTTTTTCCTTAATTTCCCTGCCTTCCTGAAGTAATTGGTTCCTTTCCTCTTTTGCCTCTTTAATGATCAATTCATTATCAGTTTTTAGTCTGGCCATTTCTTCTCTTACTTCTTCAGCTGATTCCAGGGCTCCTTTAATTCGTTCTTCCCTGGATTTGACAGCATTAAGAATGGGTTTCCATGCATATTTTCTCAATACGATTAAAAGAAATATGAAAATCAGGGTTGACCAAAATATCAAACCTATTCCCGGAGTTAATAGATCCATTTTTCAAATTTTTTAATTTAAAAAAACCGGGCCGTAACCAACCGTTACGGCCCCAGAAATTTTCTACTAAATCCCAATCATTGCAACTACTACGGCAAATAATGCTACACCTTCAATAAGAGCTGCTGAAATGATCATTGCTGTCTGGATCATGGAAGAAGCTTCCGGTTGCCTTGCAATGGCATCTATAGCATGGCTTCCTATTCTACTTATTCCAAGACTTGCACCGATCACCACCATTCCGGCTCCTACTGCTGCTAAAGTTCCAGTCATAATTGATAAAATTTAATTAAACAATGAATTATATTATTTTAAATGTTCTTTAATTAGTGTTCTTCTTTTACGGCTAAACCAATAAATAAGGCAGATAACAGTGTAAACACATAAGCTTGAAGTACTGCTACCAACATTTCTATTACATCCATAAAAAGTACAAATGCAATGGATGCGGGTGCTACAAAAATAGATTTAAAAATAAAAATTAATGAAATTATTGACAGGATAATAATATGACCGGCTGTAATATTCGCAAATAACCGGATCATCAGGGCAAAGGGCTTCGAAATCAGACCTATGATCTCTAAGGGGATCATTATTGGTGCCAGCCAAAAAGGAACTCCGGGCATGGCAACAATATGTTTCCAATAATCTTTACCGGCACTTACTTGTGTTATTACAAAAGTGAACATCGCCAAAACCATTGTAACAGCAATATTCCCTGTTACATTTGCCCCAAATGGGAAAAAAGGAATGATGCCAATCATATTACTAATCCAAATAAAAAAAAATGAAGTAAGAAGATAGGGCATAAATTTCTCGTACTTCTCCTTCCCTATGGTCATAAGAGCTATATCATCCCTGACAAATAAAATAAGGGGTTCAATAAATCCCTGGATCCCTCTGGGTTCAGAAATACCTGTCTTACGATAAGTGTTACCAAGTGAAATAAACAGCCACAATATGAGAACTGCTGTAAGGAGCATTGAAAACACATTCTTGGTAATTGAAAAATCCAAAGGAACATATAGCTCCTCATCTTCAGTATGTTCTATAATCTTTCCTTTATACTCACCGTCATCTTTAAGTTCAAAGCCTTTATATTCATGACCATGAGCCAATTTTGAAGACAAAAATATATTTAACCCCGATTTTTTACTATATAAAATTACCGGAAGAGGTACTGTAATATGGTGATCATTGGGAAGAGTGGCAATATGAAACTCATGTGAATCGGCAATATGGTCAAAAATAAACTCATTTGCATTGAATTCTTTATCCTCGATAGCTTTATGTTCAGATTCTGAAGCATTCAAGCCCTTCAAAGGAAATACTAAACAAATACCTATTATTATTCTCTGTATAAAATTTTTCACGCTCAGAAATAATTATAATGGTTTTGTTTCAGGGTTTGAATTAATACATAAAGTGTATAAAAAGTGAATGCTAAATATAGGACAAAAAATACAATTAAATATTCCAATGTAATATTTTTTGTTATTAGATGATAAACGAGAATAAATACCAGATACACAAGAAATTTTGAGGCTATTAAAGAAAAAGTGGATAAAATGGCTTTTTTCGGATTTCTGATTACTACTTTAAAAAACACCCAAATTAAGGTAAGGTTTACAATAAAAAAGAAAGAAAGTGTAAGTAGAAACTGACTTAAGTTAATACTGCTTATTTTTCCGGGGATAGCCAGAATGCCTGTAACAAAAAAAGATATATAAATTATTGCCAGATAAATAACAAATTTCAGCACTCTGGGATCTGGCATAATTACTTAATAAAATCTTTTATTACAATATAAATTGCAGTTGCCACACCAAATAAAGAAAGGATCACGGTGAAAATTGGAAATTCCCACTTTAGTTTCTCATCAAGTTTAATCCCTCCAAAAACTCCGGCAACAATGATTATACCCATCTGAAAACCAATCCCGGAGTACCGGGCATAGTTATTTAGCTGTTTTTGATCCGGCTTCAGTAGGGGTTTCCTGGCTGAGTTTGATTTCTTTTTTGGCTTCATAGCTTGTGACATCATCACTCATTGTGCAGTTACCAGTAAATTTTGAACCAGGTTCAATAGCTAGTTTATTGGTATTAATATCTCCGATAACCTTTGCTGAAGTTTTTAATGCCAACAACTCAGTAACGTTTATTTTGCCTTCAATGACACCTTCAACATCTGAATTTTTGCAAAAGATCTCTCCTTTTACTTTACCCGATTCTCCGATCACGACTTTTCCTTTTGTATATAGATTGCCGACCAAAACACCATCTATCCTTATATCACCATTTGAATTGACATCACCTGTTATCTCGGTCCCAACGCCAACCATGTTAATAACATTGTTTACTGTATCGTTATTTTTAGCCATTCTCATTTAATTTATTTAAATACTTATTTTAAGACAAAGATATAAATTCTGGTTTCTAAAAAGTTTATTGTATAAATATTTAAACTCCCCTTTGAATTTTATTGTTTACTGTCATAAGCCCATTTAAGATATATCGACCCCCAGGTAAAACCTCCACCAAAAGCAGCAAGAATAATTTTGTCACCTTTTTTTAGTTGATTTTCCCAATCCCATAAACACAATGGAATTGTTGCCGATGTGGTATTTCCATATCTTTGAATATTTATCATAACCTTTTCCCTTGCCAATCCCATTCTTTTTGCAGTCGCTTCAATAATTCTCATATTAGCCTGGTGTGGGACCAGAAAAGCAATATCATCTGCAGTAAGATTATGTTTTTTCATGATTTCAACGGCTATATCCGCCATTTTTGTTACAGCAAACTTGAATACTGCCTTTCCATCCTGGTAAATAAAATGTTCCTTTGCATCCACAGTTTCATGGCTCGCCGGTCTGACTGATCCTCCTGCTTTCATATGCAGGTGATGCCTTCCGAATCCATCCGTCCTGAAGATATGATCAATGATTCCCACATCCTCATTTGTGGGTTCAAGAAGCATCGCTGTACCAGCATCGCCAAAAAGAGGGCAGGTGGTCCTGTCTTCATAATTAGTTATAATCGACATTTTATCAGTACCCACAACAATTACTTTATTATACCTTCCTGAATCAACATACAAGGCAGCTGTTTGTAAAGTATAAAGTAAGCCCGAACAAGCTGCATTTACATCAAACCCGAAACCATTTTTGATTCCAACCTGATCGGCAATAATATTAGCATTTGCCGGGAATAGCATATCTGGAGTAACTCCGGTAGCAATTATCAGATCAATATCCTGGGGAGATGTACCGGTTTTTTCAAGTAAACCCTTTACAGCTTTGGCTCCCATATAGGATGAGCCAAGTGTCTTATCCTTAAGTATCCTTCTTTCTTTAATACCTATTCTCTGCATAATCCATTCATCAGAAGTGTCAACCATTTTGGCTAACTCATCGTTCGTTAACCTGTACTCAGGTAACCAAGCGTTTATCCCTGTTATCGCAACATTTTTTTTATTCATCATTTAATAACATCTTTTATTTTATCAACCAACCCGGCCTCAACCATATCTTTAGTATGTAATATCATATTCTTAATTGCCTTGGCATTTGAAATACCATGACCAATAACAACTACTGAAGAAGCTCCAAGGATAGGACTTCCTCCATAATTCTCAAAATTAAATTTCTCAAAAAATTCATCCTTTATTTTTCTTTTCCTTAAAAGCTTATAAAATGCCTCTCCTTCTTTCAACACCACATTTCCAACAAATCCATCACATACAACAACATCAGCCTTTTCATTATTGAAAAATTCATTCGCTTCAAAATTACCAACAAAATTAAAATGCTCAGAGTCTTTCATCAATTCATGTGCTGAACGAGTCACCAGATTTCCTTTTGATTCTTCAGAACCAATATTAAGAAGAGCAATCCGCGGATTTTCAATACTCCATACATTCTTTACATAAACAGAACCCATAATGCCATACTGGTAAAGAACATCAGGTTTGCTGTCAGGATTGATGCCCACGTCAAGAATCATGGTAGGAATATCGCTTTCATTGGGAATATAGGTAGCTATTGCCGGTCTTATTATCCCTGGTATTGTTTTAATGGCATAATGAACCCCAACTAGCATTGCCCCTGTATTTCCGGCACTCGAAAAACCATCTATCTTACCTGCTTTAAGCAAGCCAAATCCAACTGAAATACTTGAATTGTGTTTCCCTGAAAAAGCCTTTGCAGGATGATCTGCCATTTCAATTACCTCTGTAGTTGGAAGGATCTCAAACTGGCTGGCATCAGCATTATCATGGAGAAGTAGTTCTGTAATCTTTTCTTTATCTCCAATCAAGATCAGATCAACATCAGTTCCAAGTTCCTCCCTGGCCTGGACAGCTCCGGCAATTGTTGCTTCGGGGGCATAATCGCCACCCATTACATCTAACCCTATTTTCATAATATAACCGGGTAAGAAAAAATATCTAAGCTGTTACTTCTTTTTCAATAGCCAACTTTCCCTTATAATAACCACATTCTGGACAAACTCTGTGATACTGTACGCTGGCTCCACAATTAGAACAAGTAGCTACCGTTGGGGGAATAGCTTTATAATGTGTTCTCCGTTTGTCTCTTCTCTGTTTTGAAATTTTTCTTTTCGGATGTGCCATATTATTTAATTAAAATTATTATCCTTAAGTAAATCTTTTAAGTTATTCCACCTGGGATCATTTTTTTCTGAATTATTATCCCGGAATGACAATTCTTTTAATCTATTCAACATTTCAATATTGCAAGAACTCTCACCATTTTCATTGAGGGGATGGACGCGTCTGTACGGAAGACTAAGGAGTATAAATTCATATAGAAATTGTGCAATATTAAGTTTGTGCTCATTCTCGTTTATGACCAACATATCGTCAGTCGTTTCATCACTGTTTACACCAAACTTAACATACACTTTATCATTATATTTTATTGGAATTCCAAAATATTCAAGACACCTGTCACATTTTACCTCAGCCTCACCTTCAATATGAAAGTCCAATTTCAAAAATCCCGGTTTTTTATCAAGAATTATTCTTGCTGATAAAGATCCCTCATGAACTTCTGACTCCTTAAAATTATCAAAGAACTTATGGTCCAATTCGAATTCAAATAAATGCTCTCCTTCCTTCAGACCTGAAAAAGTAATCTCATATTTATTCAACTCATCCACAGTTCCTCAAAAAAATGCCGTGCAAAAGTAGAAATTATAATTTGAATATAAAAAGAAAAATCTGAAACAACTCACTGTAATTCATTTGTGTAATCTTTTACATTGTGTTCCATCATGCATAATTAGTGCTTGCAGAAACTAATTACGAAACCATCATACCAAAAAAGCAATTATCAATTCAATCCCTAAGACTAAATGGGATTTTCAAAGAAAGGGAAATGTTTCTTCCCATATTATATATTCCAAGAGGTTTTAATGTAGATAGGTGGTCGTAATAGGTTTTATTAAACAAATTATTTGCAGTCAGGTCCAAGCTGATAAGTTGGTTTCCTGAAATAATATTTCCTCCGAGCCCTACATTAAACAGAACATATCCTTCTGTAGATGTTTCGAACCGGCTTGTATGATCCTGTGGAAAAGCATAATCTATGCCAGTGCGAAAATATAAGTCTCTCCATATATTCCACTTCCTTCTTTGTAATTCAACCTCCATAGCAAATTTAGTAGCCGGAATAAAAGGAAGATAATCTCCATTACAATTTTTCCCGATAACATAAGATAAACTGGCACGTAAATGTAACCAGTCAACAGGACGAGGATGAGCATGCACAAGTGCTTCTCCTCCATAAAGAAAAGCATTAACCTGACCATAACGGTAAATACTTTGTCCGTCATCAGTAGTATCAGTTGTGGGAGCCAGGTGGATATAATTGGAAATATTATTGTAAAAGCCAGACAAATCAAAAGTTAAATGAAGGCTATGATAATGAAAGCTCAGGTCTGTTTCAATATTCCACTGGGAATTCAGATTTGCATTTCCTTGCTCAAAACGTGTTCCATGCATACCGTTCTGGGTTAATTCAGCCAGATTCGGGCTTCTAAAGGCAGATGCAAAATTAAGACGAAAATGGATACTGTCCCTTAAATTCAGCGTAGCGCCAAGCGAACCACTAAAATTATTGAATTTCCTGTCCAGTTTTATAAGTGAATCATTGTCATGCCCGGAATCCCCATCATGCGAATGTCCTCCGGATTCCTGTTCAGGGACGTGAACAGACCGGTAATCATAACGAATGCCAGCCTGTATCATTAAGTGATTCCAATGGTAATGCTGTCCCAGACCAAACAATGAAAAATCATTTATGTTGGCATTGGGGATGACATGTTCAGGTGCTTCATTATTCCGATTAGATTGAAACATACCCTGAATGCCAAAAATCAACTTTGTTTTTTCATCAGTTGGAATATTTATTTTTGATGAGTAAGTAAGGGTGTTCAGATCCATATCAACTAATTCAGGATAGGTTGCCTGATCTGAAGATTTTAATTTCCGGTTGTTCATCTGGTATGCAATGTCCAGCACCAGCTTGTAATTGCCCAGGAATAATTTGTTCTTTGAGGAAATAAGATGATTGGTAAGATCCTGGTACCAAACTTCATTTTTCCTTCCATTGTGATCAACCAAAAGGATAGCCGGCTCAACAGTCATTCCAAGATTATCTTTGTTAATATCATATGAAATCCTGAAAGAGCCAATACGTTTAATAAGACCTAAATCAGTTTTGATGCTTTTTCTGTTAAACCGGGAATTAGGAACAAAGGTCTTATTCCCGTCAAGGTAATCCTTATTGCTGTTGATCCCTCCCCTGATGCCCCATGTTAATCCCTTTATTGTACCCTTTATACCTGCATTTGTGAGAATACCAACGGTGTTACTGTGAAATTTCAAGTTAACATCGCCTGTGATCTTTCCTTCAGGTGCAGGTGCTTCTTTAATAATATTGAAAACACCCCCAACTGCACCTGAACCATATAACAACGATGCAGGACCTTTAATGACCTCAATACTTTTCATGCCATATTCATCAACCATAAAAGGATGATTTTCTGAAAATTGGAAGTTCTCCATTCTTACCCCATTGTTCAGGAATAAAATGTTGGTAAGTGATAAACCCCTTATAACAGGAGTACTTACACCCGGACCTTTTGAGATCATATCCACACCTGGCATTTTTGTTAATGCAGCAATAAGTGAAAGAGTTCCGGTTTTATCATATTCTCTTGCTTTCAGGATTCGTATCTTTACCACATTTTCATGCTGACTGCTGTGAAAACCTCCTGTGACAACAATTTCCTCTCCCTGAATTACAGCCTCCTCCATTTCAATATTCTGAACGAACTCATTATTGCCAAGGCGAATTTTCCTGATTTCTGTTTTATAACCAATCATGGAATATTGAACAAGAATGATCCCAGGATGAAGGTTTTTTAAAAAATATTGTCCATCGGTTCCAGTAACAGTACCCCTTGAATATTCAGGCAGATATACATTTACCCCGACCAGGGTTTCATTTGAATTTATATCTAAAACGGTACCATATAAAGATGACTGAGCGGGAAGACGGTAAAAACTAAAAATAAAAACCGAAAACAATAATATGAATTTATACCTCCTTGTCATAATTCTTTCAATAGTATAAAATCTGTAAACATTTCTAAAATGGGGATTCAAAGCTAAAGATATTAGGCACAAAAATTGAGCGCATTATATCTAAAAATAATTAATATTCCTTGAACACAAAAATTCCGGTTGGTGTGCTACACCGCCAATTAGCTATGCTGATTTTGAAGGTACCTGGGAATATGAATCAAACAGCATTTTAATAATTGATGTGGGCTATTGGGGCGGTACCATGATCTTCAAGATGGATATAGTTGAACTTACCGTTGACACCCTTAAGGTGCGGTATTATTATTCAAATTAAATTAGTTTATTCTTTTTTAAATTTTTATAAAGATTTTCTTCTTATATAACCAGTAACATAAATACCATAACAGAAACCAGACAATTGTATTTGTTATAATTTCTGCACTTAATTCACCCGACCACCGGAATAATGCCATGGAAAAAGGCTCAATAATTTTTCTTACCAAAGTTACACCTCCTACATGGGAAAAAAGGTAAATTAACAATGGATTCATTCCAACAATAGCAAAAAATACTGCCCATTTGCGGTATTTCCTTACATCGATCAGCCAGAACGAGAAAGCAAGGACAATTAAAGACCATCCTCCGCTTACAATCACAAAAGAACTTGTTGTGATACGTTTAATAATTGGAGTTAATGGATCTAATGCATAACCGGCGATTAAACCTATTAAGCCAGTGATTACTAAAATTTTAATTTTTTGTGTTGATGGGCGTGTACTAAGTAATAATTTTCCTGCCAAAACACCCCATATTGTATGAGCTGTTGTGGGGACTGCATTAAATGAAACCCAATGTCCGTTAAGATCTGCTCCATTGTATAAAAGGTCAAACCAGGTACCAAAATTCTCATTTGGCACAAAGGGATGGTTAAAACCCTCAACAGGGAATGCCCGATACAATAACTCAGTGATTCCCAATAAAAGAAAAGATACAAAAAGCTGTATAGAAACCGGCCTCTTTATTAATAAAAACGCTATGATATAGGCAACTGACAATTGTGCCAATATATTTTGAAACCGGAAAGTAATTCTACCCTGGCCAATACAATAAAGTGCCCATCCAAAAACAAGCAATAACAAGGATCGTTGAATTGCATGCCTGAGCAGTTGTTTGTAACTGTCACCACGATCTGTTCGTTTAGCAAATGAAAAAGGCATTGCCACACCTACAATAAACATAAAGAATGGCATTACCAGATCCCAGAACCTTAATCCGTTCCAGGCATAATGTTGAAATTGTGTACCTAAAAAATACAGGAAGGTCCCTTTAAGTGAGGGGTCAACCAGATTTGAAAACAAACCCGTAAATCCTCCTATTAATAAAAACATAGTAATTCCACGAAAAAAATCAAGTGACAGCAAACGGCCTTCAGGGGTCAATTGAGGTTTTGTAATTTTATTCTTTGTAATTTTATTCATAATATAAAAATAGCTGAAATGTATAAAAAAACTAATCAATTAGGGATTTTTCAATAATTGAAATTATTTATAGGAAGTAAAGACAGTTTTCCTGACAACATTCATATTTCCCCTCATTGGATTTCATTAATTTTAGCCAGGTTTTAATGTCATGGATTTACTTTCTAACAGTTATTTTGCTCTTTTTCTGATAATTTCACTGGGCTTTATTCTCGGAAATATAAAGATTAAAGGTATTTCGCTTGATGTTTCAGCCGTTATATTCATTGCCCTGGTCTTTGGTCACTATGGAGTTCAGATACCCAGGGATTTTCAAAATATCGGACTTGTTATTTTTATTTTTACAATCGCAATTCAGGCCGGACCAGGATTTATACAATCTTTTCGCAAACAGGGGCTCCCATTAATTTTATTATCATTCATCCTGATCTCGTTAGGCTTAATAATTTCTGTTGTTATGTCGCGGGTAATGAATATTGAGGCAGAGATCGGGATTGGTCTTTTTACAGGAGCCCTGACAAGTACACCTGGCCTGGCAGTTGCAATTGACAGTACAAACTCGCCTTTAGCCTCAATTGGTTATGGTATCGCTTACCCTTTTGGTGTTCTTGGAGTAATTCTTTTTGTCAGGCTATATCCCCGATTTATGAAAATTAAATTATCAGAGGTTGAAAAAAAAATTCAACAGGAAATTCTGACAGAATATCCTGAGATTCTACACAAACACTTTATTGTTAAAAACAAAAATATAATTGGAAAATCCTTTAATGAGCTACAAATCAGAACGATGACCGGTTCAAGTATTTCGAGGGTTTTACAGGAGGGGTCGGCAATCACTCCATCACGTGATACTAAATTGTTTGAAGGAAACCTGATAAGAGCTGTCGGAACAAAAGAAGCACTTGAAAAAGTTCATTTGTTGATCGGTCCGGAAACTGATGAAGAAATACCCCTTGGTAAAAATTTTATTGTTCAGTCTGTTCTTGTTACCAATAAAAAAATTGTGAATAAAACCATTGGACAATTGAATCTTCTGACAGCTTATGGAGCAACTATTACCCGTATAGGGCGGAGCGGTATTGATATTACCCCAACCCCAAAAACACATCTTCAATTTGGTGATAAATTAATGATTGCATGTGACAGGGACCATATAAAAGAGGTTTTTCTTCTTCTTGGCAATGAAGATAAAAGATTATCCGATACCGATTTTTTTCCAATTGCCACGGGTATTGTGCTGGGTATCCTGCTTGGCAAGATCAGAATTGTGTTTTCTGAACAATTTGCTTTCAGCCCGGGTCTTACCGGCGGAATCCTGATTGTTGGTCTGATCCTGAGTAACCTGGGAAAAACAGGCCCCATTATCTGGACCATGTCAGGAGCAGCCAATCAATTACTTCGCCAATTAGGATTATTACTGTTCCTTGCTGCCGTTGGAACTCATGCAGGGGAGTTTTTTGTTGAGACCTTTTCACAATATGGTATAAAATTATTTATGGTTGGGGCTTCAATTACTCTTTTCCCTATGATCCTGACAGCTTTGATAGCCAAATATTTCTTTAAAATGGATGTTTTCACTTTCCTTGGCGGATTGACAGGCGGAATGACCAGCACTCCGGGCCTGGCTGCCATTGATTCAATGACCAGGACCAATACTGCACATCTCGCATATGCAACAGTTTATCCTGTCGCATTAGTATTAATTATTCTGAGTATCCAGATAATTTCGCTTTTTTTATGAATTTGGATTTTTGATTATATTTTAAATAAAGCGGAACAAACTTCCTGTTATCCGGAAATAGCGGAGTATTAACGTGAAGTTTATTCCCATTATAAGCAAGTGGCTCATGGTAGGGAGACAAAATACACTGATGTATAAAATTTTGTAACTTTGTAATAAAAATATATGCCAGAGATTTCAAGATTTTATGGACTGATAATATATATGAACTTTAAAGATCATGCCCCTCCTCATTTTCATGTTTGGTATGGTGATTATTAAGCGATTGTGACAATTCAAGATAGTATTGTAAAAGGAGAAATGCCACAGCGTGCACTAAAAATGATTTTTGATTGGTTGGATATTCACCGAGCAGAATTAGTGATTGATTGGGAATTAGCACAAATAGGCGAGAGATTAAATAAAATTGAACCATTAAAATAATCAATTATGTTTTTAGAAGTTATAAATGCAAAATATCTAAATGGCTATAAGGTTTTGCTAGACTTTAATGATGGTGTTTCAAAAACAGTTGATTTGAAAAATGAACTGAATGGTAAGATATTTGAACCATTAAGAGACAAAAACTATTTTAAGACATTTTCAATTAAATTCAACACGATAGAATGGGATAATGGAGCTGACTTTGCACCAGAATACCTGTATCAAATTGGTATAAAGACCAAAAAAACCACGAAGCCACAACACGCAATATAGCAAAAAGCGGTGAAGTGCTGTTTTGTAGCATTTTCCGTCCGTTTCAACCTTTTCTCGGTTTGATAAGAAATCACTCCTCAAAAATTCAACATGTCAATGCTTTTTTGGTTTTTTACTAAAATTTGTTTTGGATTTAAAAAACCAAAAATTACAATACTGGGAAGTGAATTTGCCGGGGAAATAGAATCCGTTGGTAAAGCTGTAAAATCATTTAAGCAAGGTGACCAGGTTTTTGGATATCTTGGTCAAAGCATGGGTGCATATGCCGAGTATATCTGTTTACCTGAAAACGGAGTATTAGCAATAAAACCGACAAATATGACTTTTGAAGAGGCTGCTGTAGCTCCTTATGGTGCAATAATGGCATTATCTCTACTTAGAAAAATTAATGTTCAAAGTGGACAAAAAGTACTTATCAATGGAGCTTCTGGCGGGATAGGTTCAGCTGCAGTCCAAATTGCAAAACATTTTGGGGTAGAAGTTACCGGGGTATGCAGTACACCAAGAATAGAATTTGTAAAATCTTTGGGAGCAGATAAAGTAATTGATTACACGGCAAAGGATTTTACCCACAGTGGCGAGACCTATGATCTGATTTTTGACATTTTAGGAAAGAGTTCGTTTACACATTGTAAAAGCTCGTTAAATAAAAACGGACGCTATCTTTTAGCCAGTTTCAAGACAAAACAGCTTTTTCAAATGCTGTGGACTTCTATGGCAGACAACAAGAAAGTAAAATGTGCTATTGCACCTGGAAGTGTTGAAGATTTGATTTCTGTCAAAGAGCTTATCGAGGCGGGAAAGATAAAATCGATCATCGATAGAAGTTTTCCGTTGGAACAAACTGCAGAGGCTCACTGGTATGTTGAAAAAGGACACAAAAAGGGAAATGTAGTAATAACTGTATAATATTCAGATAATAAGACTAACGAACGCACAATCGAGTAAACGGCCAGTGAGCCAATATTCTAATGTTGGCTCGTTGATTAAAATGAGTAACCAATACTTATTCCACCGTAAGGTCCAATGAATTGGAAGTATAACGAAAATTAAAGCTATTAACAACGCACCCTTTTTCACAATATTTAAATACCTGATAAAACAGATTTAATTATCTATTTATTAACGGCTGATGATTTACCTGCAAGCCATCCTGTAGAGAAAGCAATCTGAAGATTATATCCACCGGTTGGGCCATCAATATCCATAACTTCGCCTGCAAAATATAAGCCTTTAATTATTTTTGAGGCCATTGTTTTTTGATCGATCTCATTTGTATCAATTCCTCCAGCGGTAATAATTGCCTCGGAAAATGGCCTGTATCCTGTAATTCTTAACTTAAATTCCTTTAACCAGTTCCTTAATCGCTCTCTGTCGTTACTTGTTAACTGATGCCCTGGTTTCTCCCGGTCTATACCAGTTTCATCAATACAAACAGGAATGAGTTTTTTAGGCAACAGTTTATTCAAAATAGTTCTGAAATTATTGCTTCCCTGACTGTCAAACTCCTTTAATAGCCTGTTATCCAGCTTTGTGTGATCAAGAGCGGCCTTCATATCTATACAAATAATCACTTCTTTTTTAAGCATAAGTGCAGGAACAATGTCCCTGCTTAATGTCAGAATTATTGGACCTGTAATACAAAAATCGGTAAAGCTTATATCTCCAAACTCTTCAGCAACATTGATATTGTCAATCAAGATTGTCCCTCTGACATTTCGAAGTTCGAGACCCTTCAACCTCTTTAAAATATTTTCATCAGTTTCAAGAGGAACCAATGAGGGCCTGGCAGGTACGATCTTATGGCCTGCTGATCGGGCCAGTATATATCCGTCACCGGTTGATCCTGTTGCAGGATAGGACCTGCCTCCCGTAGCAATAATCACTGTTTTTCCGTAGAAAGTCAGAGTATTTTTTTTATTCAGGTTTTTAATAGTTACACTTACACCCACAATTTTTTTATCTTCAACAATTAAACTGTTAACTTTTGCATTTCCCTTTATTTGTACACCTTTGCTAATACAGAATTTGATTAGTGCATTTACCAGTTCTACTGCTTTCCCACTTTCGGGGAATATCCTCCCACCTCTTTCAATTATAGTTTTTATTCCAATATTATTGATGAAGTTTAGTAATTCCTCGGAAAAGAAGCCTGAAAATGCTGATTGTAAAAATCTTCCGTTTGGTTTGACACAAGAAATAAACTCCTGTATGGAAGCTGTATTGGTGATATTACACCGTCCTTTTCCGGTAATACCTAATTTCCGGCCCGGGCGGCCCATTTTTTCAAGTAAAAGGACATTGGCTCCGAGTTCAGCTGAATGACCTGCAGCAATTAAACCAGCAGCACCTCCACCAACGACTATTACATCGAATTGTGACATAGGTAATTTGCAGATTGCAATAACAATTAGCCTGTTTTATTTCTATATTAGGTTAATACCCTTTAATTCATAGATTCAAATATACAATATAGTCATAAACAACCATTCTTATTAAATTATTCTATTTTTACTCCTTTGAATTGTTTCATTACTATTATAATTACAATTGTTTAATTAAAATTATTACAAGTTAAAAAAGCCGAAATTCATACAGAAAAAGGGATTATGAAAGTAGAATTTTACGATGAGGATGCCCCTAAAACAGTAGAAAACTTCATAAAATTAAGTGAGAACGGATTTTATAACGGATTAACTTTTCACAGAGTCAT
>JAUWMO010000093.1 GCA_030613125.1 Bacteroidota bacterium
AACCTTTTTCTCTTTATAAGGCATGATTAAAGTTTTAAATCAGATGAATTCTCTAAGATTCACTAAATTAATAATTAATCTTAATATACAAGAAAGTTAATCTTTTTCTCCCAGACAATAAAGATAGCCATCCCGTGAAGCAATGTAAATTTTTCTGTCATCAACTATAGGAGTAGCTTCAAAAGGCCCAGCCATTTTATCAATTAGCTTGAATCTCAGGCTATCATCATAATGATAAAGTCTGATACCATTATACCCGGCGACAATTAATTTATGATTAAATATTACAGGCGTTGAGATTGATGGTCCAATATAATCTTTAAATATCAGTTTCGGAGTTTGATATAGGGTTAAACTGTCAGGACCAGGCACAAGTGAATCATTCAGTACTTCCTGGTGGTCAACAACATACAGAAATCCGTCGATTCCCGCAAAAGCTGCCAGCTTTTTTTGATGGTGTCCTGTATAAATATCATTTATACCTACTGAGCCAATTACTCCACCTTCCCATGATGACAACTCAATATTACCTGTTGGAAAATACCAGATAACGGCATCATTTCCATTCTTGTAAGGATCAAGTTTCAGAACCCCTCCCTTTCCGCTTATATATTGTTTTTCAATAGAAACAAGGATACTACTGTCATTTGTAACTATCGCCGAACCATCTATATCTGAACCTACAAAAAATTCCCAATCCAGATCTCTTTTTATCAGGTCATAAGCAAAAACTCTTCCGGAACCTGAGGCTATATATATCTTATTGTCAAGCAAACTGGGTGAACTTTCAGTTACCACATTATATTTGTGTCTTCTAACATCTTCGGGTTTATATAATTTCAACTCCTGAATGATTTTCGGCTGGAGCATCCCGTTTTTAATTGATGCCTCTTGTGGATTGGCGTCAAAAACGGTGAATAATGAATTCTCCAGTCCTATATATACAGTATCATTAATTATTAATGCAGAACCATCAACATCCCTGCTGTAAGAGTCAGTCCATTTGCTGTCCAATCTCCAGAGTTCCTTTCCCGTTAAAAATGAAATTGCCCGGTAGCTTGGGATGTGTTTTGAGTCCAGGTAATTTCCCACTCCAAGCCGGCTTCCCTGCAGAATGATATATTTTTCTTCTTCACAGTCAGTATTATTGTTAATCCAGAATGTTCCTGTGCCTTTTACAACATCATCAAATTTATACTCCCAGACAACTTTTCCGGTATTTGCATTAATCTTTTTTAAATGGTGATCATATGCCCCCTGAATAAGATATTTCTTATCATTCTCTAAAATTAACAAAGGTTGGCCGGTCCATCCGGCACCAGCCCAGATCCTCGATCCAAGTTTTCTTGAAATTATAGTCTCACCCTCTCCAAGCCATAGCTTCCATATTAAATTAAGTGTTGAAGGTGGTTCACTACCATAAAAATTTCTCTGCGGATTGCCCAGGAAGGTTGGAATCAAGGCCTGAATAACATATTCAGTTGTATCTTTAATTGTATCTTTATTCTGATAATATACAGGGAGAGGCAATAAAATGTTTGAAGTAGCAAAAAAAATCGGGTTTATCTGTGAGAAAAACCCGATTCCGAAAAAAAATATTATACCAATTATGGATTTGATCATCCTTTAGTTTCTAATCAAATGATTGCCCGCTTTTCATTGACAGTTCAATCATACGGTCCCATTCTTCAGCAGAAAGATCATTGTAATAAAAGTTTATGGGATTGACCTTTTTACCTTTGTGATGTACCTCATAATGCAAGTGCGGAGCTGTGGATGATCCTGTACTTCCCACAAAACCAATAACATCCCCTCTTTTTACCTTTTGTCCTTTCCTTACGTTAAATCCGCTCATATGGCCGTACAATGTTTTATAACTATACCCATGATCGACAATAATTCGATTACCATATCCTCGGCGTGATTTTATTACATTAACCACTTCACCATCTCCTGTAGAATAGATACTTGTTCCGGTAGGGGCTGTAAAATCCATTCCATAATGGAATTTACGGATTTTATATATTGGGTGAATTCTATAACCCCATCCTGATGCCGTTCTTTTCAGGTCTTTATTAGAAACCGGCATAATTGCAGGTATGCAGGCCAGCATTTGTTCCTTGTTCAAAGCCAGTTCAATGAGTTCATCGTACGATTTCGATTGAACATAAATCCTTTTCGTCAGTTCACCAAGTTGTTTAGATGTTGCAATCACAATTTCCGAATTATCGTATCCTTCAAGTTCACTGTAGCGGTTTACGCCTCCAACACCCTGGGAACGAACAGAGCTCGAAATAGGTTCAGTTTCAAATATAGTACGGTACAGGTTATCATCTCTTTCTTCCAGATCGGACAAAACAGCATTCATTTGCCGAAGTTTACCATTCATGATTTCGTACTGGGCGATCAGTTGATTATTCTCGCGCTTAAGTTTTCTCTCCTGTGGTAAGTCGAAAATATAGGAAAACACAAACATGTAAAGGCCAGCTAATAAAACACTTCCAACAAAATAGGCCAAAAACTTAAGAACTTTATCTTTTAAACTGTGTTCTATCCTGTCGTATCGTAATGAATCAGGATTAAATTTAAATTTTATTTTGGCCATATTATTCTACTTTTTACTAAAAAAGAATTGATAGCGGCAAATCTAAATGAAAAAAACTAATTTTACAAGCAAATTATACGGGATTTATAATTTTTTGTTACAATAACGAAGTGATTTACAGATTGTTTATTTCAAATGAATAGCTCTGAATTAAGAAAAGCTTTCCAGGATTTTTTCCGATCAAAGGCACATAAAATCGTACCTTCAGCTCCATTGGTCATAAAAAATGATCCAACTCTTATGTTCACAAATGCCGGAATGAACCAGTTTAAGGATATATTTCTGGGTAATTCCCAACCAGAACATGTCAGAGTGGCCAATTCTCAGAAATGTTTGCGCGTTTCAGGAAAACATAATGATCTTGAAGAAGTTGGGCATGATACTTATCATCATACTATGTTCGAAATGCTCGGAAACTGGTCTTTTGGCGGGTATTTTAAAAAAGAGGCCATTCACTGGGCCAAAGAATTTCTTGTGGATGTATTAAAAATTCCAATAGACCGGCTATACGCAACCATTTTTAAAGGGAGTGAGAAGGAAAATGTGGAAAGGGATTCAGAAGCATTTACTTATTGGAAAGAGGTAATAGGTTCTGAAAGAATCCTGGAGGGATCAAAAAAAGATAATTTCTGGGAAATGGGTGATACTGGTCCATGCGGACCCTGTTCGGAAATACATATTGACCTGAGGCCTGATGACGAAAGGAAGAAAAAACCAGGTAAAGAACTTGTAAATAAGAACCACCCATTGGTTATTGAGATATGGAACCTGGTGTTTATTCAATACAACAGATTGGCTTCCGGCCAGCTTGAGTCGTTACCTCAAAAACATGTTGATACAGGTATGGGCTTTGAAAGGCTCTGCATGATGGTACAGGGGAAATCCTCAAACTACGATACAGACCTGTTTCAACCAATCATTCAGGAAATCGGATTACTTTCGGGGAAAAAATATGGCGATAATGAAAAAAATGATATAGCTATGAGGGTGGTTGCCGACCATTTACGAGCAGTTTCTTTCTCTATTGCCGAAGGTCAGTTACCATCTAATAACAAAGCTGGTTACGTTATCCGGAGGATTCTTCGCCGTGCTATCAGGTATGCTTATTCCTTTCTGGGACAGAACAAACCTTTTATATATAAACTTGTACATGTCATGACAAATAACCTTGGACATGCTTTCCCTGAACTTCTGTCACAAAAGGAACTAATATCTAAAGTTATCAAAGAAGAAGAGGTTTCATTCCTGAAAACCCTTGATACCGGGATCAGGATGCTTGAGGATCTTATAGGCCAAACCAGGAGCCAGGGAAAATCTGTATTGAGCGGGAAGTCAGCTTTTACCTTATACGATACATACGGTTTTCCTCTTGACCTGACAGAATTAATTGTCAAAGAGCATAATATGACTGTTGACAGTGAAGAATTTGAACGAAATATGCTTGTCCAGAAATCCCGGTCGAGAAATGCCGGGAAACTTGAAGCAGGAGATTGGGTTGAACTTGAAAAAGGTGATCAGGAAGGTTTTATTGGATACGATCACTCAGAATCGGAAATCAAGGTAATGAAATATCGTAAGGTCTCTCAACAAGATAAGGTTCTTTATCATCTGATTTTTAACAAAACCCCTTTTTATGCCGAAAGTGGTGGACAAGTTGGAGATAAAGGAATTATTGAATCAGAAAATGAGACATTAAAAATTATTGATACTCAAAAAGAAAATGAAATTATTATTCACTTTGTAAATAAACTCCCGGAAGATCTGAAAACTTCTTTTAAGGCAAGAGTAAATATTAAAGAAAGAAGTGACACTGAGAAGAACCATTCTGCTACACATCTTCTTCACAGAGCTCTTCGGGAAATACTTGGGGAACATGTTGAACAAAAGGGATCATTAGTACATCCTGATTACCTCAGATTTGATTTCAGTCATTTTCAAAAACTAAACCATAAGGAAATAATTAGCATTGAAAAAACAGTTAATGCGGATATCCGGGCTAATTTCATCCTTGAGGAAGACCGATCATTGCCATATAATGAAGCAATAAAAAAAGGAGCATTAGCACTATTTGGTGAAAAGTATGCTGAAAAGGTAAGAGTTATCAGGTTTGGGAATTCAATTGAACTTTGTGGAGGGACTCATGTAGATGCAACCGGTCAAATTGGATTATTTAAAATCATTTCTGAATCCTCAATTGCAGCCGGAATCAGGAGAATTGAGGCAGTTACGGGACCAAAAGCAGAGGAATATATTCTAAGCCAGCAGGCGATTATCGAGAAAGTCAGACAGGCACTTAAAGGATCAGAAGATATAGTTAAAACCGTTAAGGAACTTTCAATAGAAAATCAGAAATTACGTCATCAGATAGAAAAATTTGAAAAAATACGCATTAAAAACCTTAAAGGAAAACTCATCAACAACGACCTTGAGAAAGCTGGAGATGTTTCACTAATAATTAAGGAGGTTTCAGTTGGGTCGGCAGCTGAACTCAAAGATATGGCCTTCCAACTCCGAAACCAGGTCAGCAATCTTTATTGTACACTTGGAGCAGATATTCAGGGCAAGGCACATCTGGTATTAATAATATCTGATAATCTTGTTGAATCCTTAAAACTGGATGCAGGAAAGATTATTAAAGATATCTCTGAAAAAATAAATGGCGGCGGCGGTGGTCAGCCTTTCCTTGCAACGGCAGGAGGTCAAAGCCCCGCAGGAATACACATGGCTTTAGAATTGGCAAGAGATCATATTATTAATAAACTCAATTGAAACTAAGCCTATTAGCCGCCTGATTTCCTGATTTATCCTGATCAGGTTTTTTGTTATTAATCCTGACCCTTTTGTCCTTTTATGTTATTTTTTTACAATAATTTTATGACTATTTCGTAACTTTAAGAAATAACTATTTCTTTGTCATCAATGATTTCAAGAACATTTGAAATACTTGAATATAGTTTAAAAAATCACCCCAGGGAAGATATCCTTGCAGGTAAAAAGAATGGAAAATGGAAGAAATATTCCACAAAGGATTATTATAAATATTCAATTCTTGCAGGAATAGGTCTGTTAGCACTTGGTTTAAAAAAAGGTGATAAAATAGCCACCATTTCAGTCAACAATCACCCCGAATGGAATTTCATTGACATGGCGATGAGCATGACAGGAGTTATCCATGTTCCTGTTTACCCATCATTAAGTCAGGATGATTTTAAATTTATTTTCAATCAATCACAGATAAAATATGTTTTTGTTACTGATGAGAAAACTTATGAAACTATTCGTCCGGTACTCGACCATACACCTTTTGTACTTTCAGTGTTTGGTTTCAACCAGATAAATGGTACTATATATTGGAAGAAGATCATTAACTTGGGTAAAGAAAACAAGGCTAAATATGAAGGGGAATTAGATAAACAAAAGAAAACTATAAAACCTGATGATCCTGTCACACTTATTTATACGTCAGGAACAACAGGAAAACCAAAAGGAGTCCTCCTTTCTCATCATAATCTGGTAAGTAATATACTAGCATCTTCAGATTTACATCCATTAAGATATAAGGATAAAGTTATTAGTTTTCTTCCTTTAAGCCACATTTATGAACGAACATCTAATTATCAGTTTCAATATTCAGGTATAGGAATCTATTATGCTGAAGGTATTACCGCTATCATTGAAAATCTTAAGGAGATCAGACCGGAAGGATTTACAACCGTACCAAGACTACTGGAAAAAATACGTTCTTCACACCTGAATCAAGGCCAGAATCTGAAAGGTTTGAAAAAAAGTATCTTTTTACTTTCAAATAAACTCGCTTTAGTTTACCCTAATGACCATAATTTAACTTTGACTTTTAGAATAAAAAGATTAATTAGTTATGTATTGGTTTTCAGAAGGCTCCGAAATGCCTTAGGAGGCCGGATAAAATTCATTGGTTGCGGGGGAGCAAGACTGAATCCGGAAGTTGAGAAATTTTTCTGGACTGCAGGTCTTCCGGTGTACCAGGGATATGGCCTCACTGAAACATCACCTTTGATATCTTTAAACAGACTTCCTTTATCAAAATGCAAAATTGGTACAGTAGGGCCGGTAGTTCCTGGTGTAAAGGTGAAAATTAAAGAAGATGGTGAGATCCTCTGTAAAGGATCAAATGTAATGATAGAATATTTTAGGGAACCTGACTTAACCAAAAAGGTAATCGATGAGGAGGGCTGGTTCCATACTGGAGATATAGGTGAGCTAACCAGGGATCAATTTCTTATAATCAGGGGTAGAAAGAAACATCTCTTTAAAACTTCCTACGGTAAATACATTGCTCCACAAGTAATTGAAAGCCGTTTCAGCGAATCACAAATTATTTCCCAGCTTATGGTTGTTGGCGAAAGTGAAAAATTTGTAGGAGCTTTAATTCTTCCGAACTTTGAACAATTGTATAAATTAGTGAAATCATCCCGGGGTTTAAAAACATTTGACAAAATAAAACTAACCCAGTTACCTGAAACCCAGAGCCTTATACAATCGGAAATAAATAAAATAAATAAATCATTAGGTTTAAATGAACAAATTAAGAAATTTCAGATCATAAGTGATGATTGGTCTGTTAGCACGGGAGAGATATCACCAAGTCTGAAATTACGCCGGGATTTTATCTCCAGGAAATACCAACACTTGATTCGTTTGTTTTATAATGATTAACTGTTATTATGTGTCAAACATTCACAATGAAACACATCTGTTTTTGTGTATTTTACTAATTATCCCAGATATTTCAGGAATCCTATATACCATTAAAAAAAATGGTATTTAAAGTATTTGTAACAGACTTCATACCAGTATATTAAACATACACAAATATTGCTTTCTGCAATTTCAAAAGAAGCAGTCGGAAAATTCAAATAGAAATTATATATTTGAATAAAATAAAATTTTATCCTATGGAATTTAAAAGGACATTTGACCTGCTTGAATGGTCTTTACAAAATTATGATAAAGAGGTGGCCCTGGCAGGCAAGGAGAATAAGCAATGGGTTACATACAGCAATTATGAATATAAAGAAATTGCAACTAATTTCAGTTATGGTCTGCTTGCACTCGGATTAAAACCCGGAGATAAGATTGCCCTTATATCAAACAATCGACCGGAATGGAATTTTGCTGATATGGGTATCAGTCAGGCCGGGATGATAAATGTTCCTATTTATCCAACACTCAGTAATGATGAATATGAACACATATTCAACCATGCCGAACCAAAAATTATTTTTATTTCAGACAAAAGCCTGTACCAGAAGTTAAAGCCTTTAATTGAAAAATCAGAAAGTCTTTCTGATGCTTATACTTTTAACAAAGTTGAAGGAGCAAAAAGATGGAAGGAAGTAGTTGACCTTGGAAAGAAAAGCAAATGAAAATACAAAGCAGAGTTAAAGAAAATTAAGGCCGGAATTAAAAAAGAGGACCCGGTAACCCTGATCTACACATCTGGAACAACAGGTATTCCGAAAGGTGTTAGTTTGAGTCACTGGAACCTTGTAAGTAATGCCATTGCCACATCCACTGTTCACCCTTTTGGACCAAATTCCAAATGTCTGAGTTTTCTTCCTTTATGCCATATTTATGAAAGGATGCTGAATTACCATTTTCAATATAAAGGCGTAAGTATTTACTATGCTGAAAGTATGGGAACTATTGTTGATGACCTAAAGGATGTTAAACCCGATTTATTTTCCACAGTCCCCAGGCTCCTTGAAACAGTATATGATAAAATCATTGGAAAAGGTAAAGACTTGCCGGGACTAAAAAAACAAATATTTTTCTGGGCTGTTAATTTAGGCATGAAGTTTAAACTTCACGGAAAGAATTCATGGTTCTACAAGAAAAGACTCAAAATAGCTGACAAGTTGATTTTTTCCAAATGGCGTGAAGCATTGGGTGGAAATGCTAAAATTATAGTCTCCGGAAGTGCGGCTTTACAACCACGAATCGCAACCATTTTTTGGGCTGCCAGAATTAGTGTCCTTGAAGGTTATGGTTTAACTGAAACATCACCGGTAATTGCAGTTAACAATTTCAATACTGATGAGATTATGATAGGAACGGTAGGGCCGGTTATTGAAGATGTTAAGGTTAAAATAGCAGAGGACGGGGAAATCTTGTGTAAGGGCCCTAATGTTATGATAGGGTATTACAAAGATCCTGAATTAACAAAAGAAGTAATTGATAGTGATGGTTGGTTTCATACGGGTGATGTTGGCGAAATTATTGATGGAAAATATTTAAAAATCACTGACAGAAAGAAAGAAATTTTCAAACTTTCAAATGGAAAGTATATAGCCCCACAAATTATTGAAAATAAATTTAAAGAATCGTTTTTTATACAACAATTAATGGTTGTTGGTGAAAATGAAAAGTTTACAAGTGCCCTTATCTCTCCGAACTTTGAATTCCTGCATAACTGGTGTTCAATCCATAAGGTTAAGTTCAGGGATAATAAGGCTCTGATACAAATTCCGGAAGTGATTACAAGGTATCAAAGAGAGGTTAATGAAATTAATAAAGGTCTGGCCTTCCATGAGCAATTAAAAAGGTTCAGGTTGGTTTACGATGAATGGTCTGTAGCAACCGGAGAGCTTTCAAATGTATTAAAGCTCAAAAGAAAAAATATTTATAAGAAATACGATCACATTCTGAAGGAGATCTATTCAAGGGGAGAGAACTAATCCTGTAATTGGGTTCCCCGAAATAGAAACTGTTAAATTCTAACAGTTTAAAGCAAAGGCTGTTTTCTGCAAAATAAAAAAAAGGAGAATTGGTAAGACAGAATTAACCAGACACCCTGTATCTGAGCAATAATAATCCGACAAATGTTATTAATCCATTAAGAATTAGCAATTCAAATCCAAAAATATACCCATTAAACCATGTAGATGAGTTGGTACTAATGAGGTAGGTAATTATTGGAGAAATAACTGCAACTATTGGGACCCATTTGTCTTTGACCTTATACCTAGTAAAAAGCCCGAAGGAATATAAACCTAACAAAGGTCCGTATGTATATCCTGCTACCTTAAAAACCGCTGTAATTACGCTGTCATCATTTATAACTCTGAATATTACAATAACAAGGAACATAACAAATGAAAATCCTATATGGACTTTTAGTCTGGTGGCTTTTTGCGCTTTTTCAGTTTTTTCTCCCAAATTCATGAAGTCAACGCAAAATGCAGTTGTCAGGGAAGTTAATGCAGAATCAGCACTTGAAAATGCAGCCGCAGTTATTCCAAGCAGAAAAACAATTCCCACAAATGAGGAAAAATACCTGAGTGCCAGAATAGGATACAGATCATCTGATCGTTCGGGCATAGATATTCCTTTCTTAGTGGCATAAATATAAAGGAGCAAACCCAGGCAAAGGAATAAAAAGTTTACAGGTACAAGAATTCCACTGAACCAATACATGTTTTTTTTTGCCTCACCAATATTTTTACAGGTTAGGTTTTTTTGCATCATATTTTGATCAAGTCCCGTCATAACAATGGCGATAAATGCACCTGAGAAAAACTGTTTTATGAAGAATTTTGAACTTTTCCAATCCCAGAAAAATATTTTTGAATAGGAATGGGTCTCAAAGGCAGATACCAAATCCTTGAATGAAAAATCCAATTCTTTGGTCACAGTGAAGATTGTAATAAATACAGCCAGTAACATGAATAAAGTCTGCAATGTGTCAGTATATACAATAGTTCTTATACCTGAACGGAAAGTATACATCCAGATCAATAAAATGATAACGGTAACAGTCACAACAAAAGGGATACCATAGACATCAAAGAATGCTATCTGTAAAACACCAGCGACAAGAAATAATCGTAATGATGCTCCCATTGTTTGAGAGATTAGAAAGAAAAGGGATCCCGTTTTATAGGTTTTAAGTCCAAACCTCTGGTCAAGATAAGTATATATAGAAACAAGATTTAATCTGTAGTACAATGGCATTAATACATTTGCGATCACAAAATAG
>JAUWMO010000334.1 GCA_030613125.1 Bacteroidota bacterium
GGGGTTTACCCCGTGAAATGCAATACTTGCCCTGCCAGCCCCGTAAGGAAGACTGCCTGTGTCGGGGTGAAATTTGAGGGACGAACACATTTCACCAGAGAAGGAGCATATTTCACTGGGGTCATTCATTGTCAAGCAGAATCAGATAATTACGCGAACGAAGTGAGCGAATTACATGATCCGCCGGCGGAGAATGAATTACGTGAGCGCCCGCCTGAATTATTCGGGCAGGCAGCGAACAAATGACGGCGAAGCTGAAGAAGGTTGAACGATGAACTAAGAAACAAGAATCAATATCCAGGAATCAAGGGACAAATCCAGATGTACAAAACTTTTAGACTTTTGATAATAAGACTTTCGACATTTAACTGATTTCCGTATTGGGACATCCAAAAGTAACTCAAAATAATCTTATTTGCTTGATTTTCTTTATATTAATACTACAACTTCAAAAACCGCACAAAACAGGATTTCAAGGACTTCATTATTTCTGATAAAATATTGACTTTAAGAAAAAATTGCCATATGTTTGCATGTAAGGGGTTTTACTCCGGACAGAAATTATCTTCCGGTTTTTATGATATCATGAATAATACTACAAAAGGAATTGAAGTCAAATTAATGTATAAATTTATTATTTAACCAAACTTAAAAGTCATGCTAAACAAAAAAAATCTTTTTCTGACCCTCATTATAGGGGCCTGTTTCTTCAGTGCCTGTATGGAGGATGCTTCGCAGAAATTTACTGAAGAGGACATGGCCTCTATCCGCGAAACTGCAACCAAAGCTATGGATATCTTTAATGAATCCGGCGATTTAACTGAGTATACGAATCTCTACTATGCAGAGTATGCTATTATAATGCCTCCAAACAGTGATCCTGTTAAGGGCAGGGAAGCAATCATTGAAGTATTTGAGACTTACCCGGAAATGAAAGTCGAATTTACAGAAGTTGATCTTTACGGGGCAGGGGATATGGCTTACGTCTATGGAAAGTATAAACTGGATTTTGGAGATGATATCCCGGCTGACATGGGAAAATACATAGAGATATGGAGAAAGCAGGATAATGGTTCCTGGAAGATCACCCATGACATCTTTAACACCAGTCTGCCCTTTACGGATTTGGAAGATGATGACGATGAAGATGAGGAAAACGACAATGATGAAGATGAAGAAGATGATGATTAATTTTTTATATTAGGTTTATATAGAAAGTTAAGTCTCAAAACAAAAGAAGTACTGGAATTAATTTTATATAACTTAAAAAAATGACCAGATTATTATTAAAATGGGGAAGTCTGTTAATTATAGTTTTAGCTATTATTTTAGTTGCAGGCTGTAACAAAAACGAACAACATGCTACAGGCGATATAGTTGGATTGTGGACTGTATCTTCTTCTAATGTTGATATTACCGTTGGCACTCAGCCAGTTAAACAATATTTAATTGACAACTTCGGGTATTCAGAAGCTGATGCACAGACGTTATTAGATTTTTATGTTATTCTAATCCAGCAGGATTATACCGGTACTATTGAATTTTATTCAGATTATTATTATGATAGTTATATTGGTGAATATTCTGATGGTGAATGGAGTATAAGTTCAGATGAAAAGACAATTACACTTGATGCCGGAACAATCTGGGAGATGACACTTGATGTAGTTTCTCTCACCCCGAATTTGCTTATAGTTAAATTACCACCACAAACTGAGGAGGTAGATCTGGATAACAATGGTTCTGACGAAACAACCGTAACAATTAAAATTGAACTCACTTTGACTAAATAAAGAAGTGCTTAAACAAGAAAGGTCTAAAAGGTCGAAGAGGTCGAAAAATTGAAAATATTTGCCCTTAGACTCTGCTAAATGCCTAAATGAAGAAGTGTCAAAAAGTCGATTTTTTCATTCATAATGGCTTTATTTCAGGTGGATAACAGTTCAAAACTCTTTACAATAGAAACCATCGAGGTTCGCTGGTTTTTTGAGGGTAAGGCACCTATATACCTGATGGATTTTTTTAAAGAATCTCTGGTTGATGTGCGGCAGGACGGTTACTGGTTGGAACCAATCGGAAAATTTGCAAATGTAAAAGGTAAATCTGAAGACAATATTTTCCTGGCAGGCATAAAATGGCGTGAAGGCCGGCTTGAGATTAAATCCAGGAAAAATATCGAGGCCCATGATAAAAATATTCCTGGCATAATTGAAAGATGGGAGAAAACCGGATATCCTGAGGTTAAGGAAAAATCAAGAAAAATCATTGAGGTTGACAAGAAAAGAAGGCAACGCAGATACGTTTATCATAAAGGCAAAATAGTTAATACTTCAAATGTTTTTATTCAAGGCAATGGGTGTGCAGCAGAGCTCACACAGCTTAATGTGTATGATGAAACCTTTTGGACTTTTTCATTCGAGGCTTTTGGAGACATCGAAAAACAGACGCGGATTCTGAAAGATACATTTTTCTTTTTCCTGTCAGAATTAGGTGAGAAAGATTTCCCGGGAAAACTTACTGTAGCTAACTCCCTGAGCTATCCTGAATGGCTCTGCAGGTTTATCAAATAATGATTGCTTTACAGCTTTCGAAGAGTAAAAAAAATTCTCTTTAACCATTCATGATCTGGTTACTAATGAAGATTATTATTGGAAAATAATTGCCCATTCGCCTACTACGGTTGAATTTATCAGTACGAAAAAAACATTCACAATGATTTTTATTGAATTAAGACTAATAGTCATTTATTTGTTTAGCGTTTGATTTTCCCTTAATTTTAGTTTGTTTAATCAATCCTATCTAAAACCGCTATGGAAGAAAAATATACCGGACGCCTGATAACTCTTGCAGGTCCTTCCTGTGTTGGGAAAAGCCCTTTGAATAAAGCGCTTCAGAAGTTTTATCCTGAGCTTAGCAAATCTCTGCAGCCCCTGATTCTTTATAACAGCCGGGCTCCTCGACCTGGGGAAGTGGAAGGGGTAGATTATTATTTTCGTAATACTGAAGATGTTAAGGCTTTATCCAAAGACGAACGGTATGTGGTGCTTGATGTAAGGGGAGATATTCAGGCACTGGACCTGGAAGAACTACATGGATTACTTAAAAATGGAGACGTTTTTTTTGAGGGGAATCCGTACGTTGGGCGTGCACTTCAGATCCATTCCTCAATGCAGGATATCAAAAGGTTAAGTGTATTTATGTCACCTTTATCCAGGGAAGAGATTCTGTACCTCAAAACACCTGAGCTTAAGACAAATCTTCCAGACCTGCTTACCGATATCATGCGCCGGAAACTGCTACGCCGCACCCGCAGGCAGAAAACCGAGCTAAGCCAAAAAGACCTCGAAAACATTGAAAGACGTGCCTCAAGTGCATACAAGGAATTATTGGATGCACATTTTTTTGATTTTGTGATTCCCAATCATGATGGGGAAGATAGCGAAAACTGGGATGCCTTTTATTACCCGGTGGGGGATGCCAGAAAATCTCTATTGGCATTTGTTGGCCTTTTACAAGGAAAAACCTCCTCCTACCTTGAAAAATGGGAAAACCACCTGGTTAGATAGGACATGAATACAGATTCCGTCTTTTTAAAAATGTTCTGAATTGCGATTCCACTAATAATAAGTAAATAACTCAAAGCAGCCAATAAAATGTAATAGCTATTCCTGAACTGCTGCAGGCAGGTTTGGTTTCTTCTCATCAACTGGAACCGATCGTAAGGCTATATCATACTGTTAAAGAATTGAAGGTGTAGAAGGATAAACATCTTTTGGTGTAAAGTCTATTGCCATATTAATT
>JAUWMO010000360.1 GCA_030613125.1 Bacteroidota bacterium
ACAATCAGATTGCTGTATATAAAGCTTTGCACCCTGATAGTATTTTAGCGGGTAATTATTCAATTCTTGCAGCTAATGATGATTATCATAATGAAGAATTATTCTATGCCGCAGCCCTTGTTAATATTGAGGACCTGGTTGAAGGAGAAACCTACTGGGTACAAATGGATGGCAGTGGTGGAAACAAAGTTGGCGAATTTTATCTTTATTTTTATGAATATCCTCTTTCAATCTCTGAAATAAACATTTTTTCAGAAAATGACCATTTTATTATCTTTCCAAATCCGAATGACGGCACATTTACTATTAAAATAAATCCTTCGGTTTATGGAAATGCCCATCTTAAGATTTTTAGTCTGACCGGCAAACTTATCCATACTGAAAAATTCTATCTTACCGGAGATGATCAGGAATTTCAAATCTCGTTAAACCATAATGCTTCAGGATTATACCTTGTTCAAATTATATCGGGAAACTGGACTGAAATTAAAAAGTTTTATGTCGAGTAGATCCTCTCAAAACTTTATTATCCTGAACATCTGTTAATGTTTTTGCCAAAGTAATGCAGCATAAATAGTTTCTATCCGTCATTAAAGTGAAAAATGCCTATAATCAGGAAAAAGCCTATAAAAATCTGAATCAGGATATAATTGATAGGTGTATTGCTGGCGACCAGAAAGCTCAGTTTCAGTTATACAAACTTTATTATAAAAGTATGTATAATACAAGTCTGAGAATAGTAAGAGAATCAGCTGAGGCTGAAGATATTATGCAAGAGTCATTCCTTGCAGCTTTTGAAAAGATCGATACATACGAAGGAAAAGTGAGTTTTGGATCCTGGTTGAAACGCATAGTTATTAACAGGTCGCTTGATAGTCATAGAAAGAAAAAAATTGATTTGGTTGAATTAAACGAGCCTATAAGGCATATTCCTGAAGATGAGCAAATTAATGAAGACGAAATTAAATTTAAAGTTGAAAGGATCAGGGAAGCAATAAACAAGCTACCTCACGGATTTAGGATAGTTCTTTCTTTGTATTTGTTTGAAGGTTACGACCATGATGAGATCAGCGAGATATTAGGAATAAGCAGTTCAACCTCAAGGTCACAATATGCAAGGGCAAAACAAAAACTATTGGATTTAATAAAAACAAATTAGTATAAAATTTACTATGAATAGGTTGGAACAATATATTAAATCGAACAGGGATGCATTTGAAATGGAACCCCCAGACGGACATTTCAACAGATTCAATGAAAAGCTGGAGAATAAGGTCCGGGGAAAGAAGATTTTTATGTTTCCGCAAGTGTTGAAAATAGCATCTGTAATTGTACTGATTATAATGTCATCACTGTGGACTTATGAAAAAATATTCCTGAACAAAAACTTTGAAGGCTTATCTCTTAGCGACATTTCACCAGAATATAAAGAAGTTGAACAATTTTTTGTTTATGAGGTAAATCTGAAATACAAACAGATTAACAAGACTAAATTATTTTATGACAGTACACAGAAACTAATAGTCATCCAGGAATTATCAGAAATGGATTCTATTTATAATTGTATGAAGAAAGATCTGAAGACAAATCCTGATGATGAGCGGGTTATCAATGCAATGATAGAACACTATCAGTTGAAGCTGGAGATCATGAACAATATACTTGAACAATTACAACAAATCAACAATAAACAGACAGATCATGAAAACACAGAAATTTAAATTCTTATTAATCCTGCTGCTTATCTCAGGAATGGCAGGATTTTCCCATGCTGCGGAGATTTCAAAATCTCTTCATAAAGAATTCAAGGTGTCCGGTAATTCGGTATTTACATTACAAAACAAATATGGGAAAGTAGATATTCAAAACTGGGAGAAAAATGAGTTAGTAATAGATGTTAAAATAATTATAGAACATCCAAGCAAAGAAAAAGCAGAAAAATTACTGGATTATCTTAATGTTGAATTTTCATCGAGTGGGAACGAAATAAAAGCTATTACCAGAATTGATGATAAATTCAGTAAGATAAGAGGATCTGATTGGGGCGATGAAAAAAAATTCAGCATAAATTACACGGTGAAAATGCCAAAAAGCCTTGACATCAACCTGTACAATAAATATGGTGATACGTTTATTGATGAACTTACAGGTAAGGCTAAGGTAGAGATTAAGTACGGCAACCTGCAAGCCAACAAGATCCTCAGAGGAGATACAAAACCCTTATCAGTGTTGGTTGTTGGATATGGAAAAGCATCAATTGATGAAGTAAATTGGATGAAGATTGAGATAAAGTATTCCAAGCTGGAAATTAAAAAGAGTCGAGCTATAGTTCTACTTAGTAAATACTCAAAAATATATATTGATGAAGCAAGCTCAATTGTTGCTGAGTCAAAATATGATGTCTATAATATTGGCAAAACTGAAAATTTTGTTGTCGAAGGAGCATACTCTACATACAAATTGGATTATTTAGGGAAAAAATTACATATTCAGTCAAAATATACACACACAAGTGTTGATAAGATACCAGCAACATTTGAAGAAATTGACATTAAAAACAGCTATGGTGGAGTAAAACTGGGAATTGATTCAAATGCATCATACCACCTGAAAGGAGAAGCAAAATATGCTGATATATCCTTTCCCAGTGGTGGTAAAATGAACAAAATAAGGGGAAATACATCTTCATCCTATGAGGGAGTAGTTGGATCAGATCCTGATCCGAAAGCTAAAGTAAGTATTGTTACCAGTTATGGAGGTGTAAAATTAAATTATTAGAAAATCATTAACCAATCCTAACAGAAAAAGAGGCTGATTGCCTCTTTTTTTTTCAGGAATTAATTAAACGATTGTGATCTGGCTATAAACCAGGGATTTAGAAGATCGGGTTTATTATATAAAAACGGAGATCCATCCCGCTGCTTCAGGCTCCCTCCAGCCTCGGTAACTATCATATGACCTGCAGCAATATCCCATTCCATTGTTGGACCAAACCTGGGATATATCTCAGCCTTACCTTCAGCTATCAGACATAGTTTTAGTGAACTTCCTGCAGGAACTGTTTCAACATGTTCATATTTTTTTTCCAGATCAGAAATAAATCTTTTTGTTTCTTCTGAAAGATGTGAGCGGCTTGCCACTATCCTTACATTTGCAGAAAAGGTTTTA
>JAUWMO010000071.1 GCA_030613125.1 Bacteroidota bacterium
GTTCTGCCAGTTTTGCAGCGAAGTCTTCGTCTCCTTGTTTTTCTTCCTTATGAAAACGAAGGTTTTCAAGTAACAGAACCTCACCTGGGTTCAAATCTTTGACTATTTGAAGAGTTTTTGGTCCTATACAATCTTCAGCAAATTCAACTTTTGTTTCAACTAATTGTGACAGGTGCGGAACAATATGCTTCAGGGAAAATTTTTTATCATAGGTATCTTTTGGCCTTCCAAGGTGCGACATCAGAATTGGAGATCCACCTGAAGATATTATTTTCTTTATGGTTGGAAGGGCAGCTCTTATACGCGTGTCATCTGTAATTTTAAATTTTTCATCAAGGGGGACATTAAAATCTACTCTGATTAGTACCTTTTTCCCCGAAAGATCTAAATTGTCAATAGTTTTCATCCGTTTAAATTTTAAAATGGTAAATTTAAGAAGAAAAATAATTATTTTCTCTCCGCTTGACTGATTTCTTTATAATGGATTTTTTGATAAATTCAGAGGAAGAATTTTATTTACCTTTGTGAAATTAGAAGTTTAAAATAAATGCGATTTTCGGAAGTTATTGGTCAAAAGAAAATAAAAGAAAAATTCATCCAAACTGTCAGGGAAGAGAGGGTAAGCCATGCCCAATTGCTTTCAGGTGAGGAAGGATTTGGAGGTCTTCCGTTGGCAATTGCTTTTTCTCAATTCATACTTTGTGAAGACAGGAAGGAAAATGATTCCTGTGGTGAATGTCCTTCCTGCCAGAAAACCTCAAAATTGATTCATCCTGACCTTCATTTTGTATTTCCAGTTACTGTAACTAAAACTAACTCCAAACCTGTAAGCGATGATTTTATCACTGAATGGAGAGAAGCCCTGATTGAAGATCCTTATCTGAGTACCAATCGTTGGTATAATTATCTTGGATTGGAAAACAAGCAAGGCATGATTTACACTCATGAAAGTGAAAATATTATTAAAAAACTTAGTTTGAAGACCTTTGAGGCTGAATATAAAGTGATGGTAATTTGGCAACCTGAACGTATGAACCCTACTTGTTCAAATAAGTTGTTAAAAATTATTGAAGAGCCACCTCCAAAAACTTTATTTCTGATGGTTTCTTTATTACCTGAACAAATATTGCCTACATTATTATCACGGGTACAGAGGATAAATATTCCAGGAATAGAAACTGATATTTTAGTTGATTTTTTACAAAACAGACATGATTTACCTTTAGGAGAACTTAGAAAAGTGGCAAAATTAGCCAATGGCAGTATTACAAGAGCTATTGAGTTTATTATATCGGTTGATGATTATAATACAATTTTTACTTTGTTTAAAAAATGGATGCGATTGTGTTATAAAAATAATATTCTGGGCATTTTGGAATGGGTTGATGAGGTTTCGAGTTTAGGCCGAGAAAAGAAAAAATTATTTTTAATTTATTCACTCCGGATGATCAGAGAAAATTTTCTGCTTAATTCAATGCCAAATTACAGAGACCGTCTCGTAAGACTATCTGAAAATGAGGAAGATTTTTCTAACAAGTTCTTTCCATTTATTCATAAAAAAAATATCTTTCGGCTTACGGAAGAAATAAATAAAACAATTTCTGACATCGAGGCCAATGCTTATTCGAAAACAGTATTTCTTGATTTGTCATTTCAGGTTATGGGATTAATCAAGAATTAATTTCAGAACTTCCAATAAAAATAAAGCAAAGAGCTTTTGCCTGAGTCAGCAGGTGTGAATTTGCGGAAAACGGTATACTAATTTGAAAAAATTATTTGCCATACCAACTTTAAGTTGATATCAGATATAAAGTCAGTTTAATACCTGAATTAGTATAATTGTCATGATCACTTTGAAGGATTTTCTTTATTTTTGTTCTGAGAATATTACATTATATCATCACCGGAAGGCTGAAAGTATCAGCTAATCGGTTTATTAACCCACTGGCTATGAGTGAGCAAGTTAAGAATCCGGATGACGGATTGAACAAATTATATAATCATACATTTTTCCTTGTTGATACCAAATACAAACTTCCAACCTTTGATTGGTTATACAATATTCCGGCTGGTAAAATGCCCGGTGATTTGGTTGAAGTTCGGTTTAAGAATACAAGAAAAGGATTCTTCAATAATGTAAATAATCTTCGGTTACAAAAAGGAGATGTTGTTGCAGTTGAAGCTTCCCCAGGACATGATATTGGTATAGTCTCATTATGCGGGGAACTTGTTTCTGAGCAATTGAAAAAGTATAATATTGATCCTTCGCGAACTGAATTTAAAAAAGTATATAGAAAAGCAAAACAGGTTGACCTGGAAAAGTGGGAAGATGCTAAAAAACAGGAACATTTTACAATGTTGGAAGCGAGAAAAATTGCTTCAGACCTTAACCTGAATATGAAAATCGGGGATGTAGAATACCAGGGTGATAAAACCAAGGCCATTTTTTATTACATAGCAGAAGAAAGAGTGGATTTCAGGGAACTGATCAGAGTTTTAGCTGACACTTTCAGGATCAGGATTGAAATGAGACAGATTGGAGCACGCCAGGAGGCTGGCAGAATTGGAGGAATAGGTTCTTGCGGCAGAGAATTATGTTGCTCTACCTGGATGACAAGTTTTATATCAGTATCTACAAGTGCAGCCCGGTATCAGGCCTTATCATTGAATCCTCAAAAACTGGCAGGACAATGTGGAAAATTAAAATGTTGTCTAAATTATGAGCTTGTTTGTTATCTTGATGCTCAAAAAGACTTCCCAAGTTCGGAAATTCCACTTGAAACTTCAGAAGGTTTAGCTTATCATCAGAAAACGGATATTTTTAACCGAATAATGTATTATTCTTTTAATCCGGAATTGTCGGTAAATACAATTCCGATATCTGTGGAAAGAGTTCTGGAGATACTTGAAATGAATCAGGAAGGTAAAAAACCTGATTCGCTCATTAAATTTGCAAATGAAAATATAGGAAGCGAACCGAGTTTTGACAATGTAGTTGGCCAGGAAAGTATTACCCGGTTTGATAAAAAAATGAGAAAAAAGAAAAAATCAAAAAAAAAGAGAAGGCCCCATAAATAATAATCTGGATTAATAAGCGTAGTACTTCATAGTTGCCTAAAATAGAATCGAATATGTATAAGGGTGTCTGTTTATACTTAGTTATTTTATTCACCTTGATTTTTTATTCATGTGATCAGGACAGAATATTTGAAAAAAATGTTGAGATTCCTGAATTTAAATGGGATAAAAATGAGCCAATAGTTTTTTCAATTGATATTTCAGATACAAATACAATACACAATGTACATATAAATGTCAGAAATTCAGGCAACTATTCATACAGTAATCTTTTCCTTTTCATAACAACTTTTTCACCAACCGGACATTGGATCAAAGATACTCTTGAAATCCCGCTTGCAGATAAACGTGGAAAATGGCTGGGAAGTGGTATTGGAGACATTTATTTTAATCGAAAAATTTTTAAAAATAGTGTAAGATTTCCGGTTTATGGTATTTATACATTTGAGATCAGACAAGGGATGAGAACAGATTACCTGTCAGGTATCAGGGATGTTGGACTCAGAATTGAAAAAGCAAAATAATACATTTTTAATGTAAAAGAACCGTGGGGAAGAACAAGATTAGAAAATGGATGGAAATGGAATCTTACCGTCATGTAATCCAACCTGAATTCAGTGATGTATTTAAAAAAGATCATGCCCTGAAAGGAAAATGGAGCAGTGAGTTTTTCTGTAATAGCAACCCTGTAGTTCTTGAGTTAGGTTGCGGAAAAGGAGAATATACCCTTAATTTGGCACAGATCTACCCTGGTAGAAATTTCATAGGTATTGACATAAAAGGATCGCGGATATGGTCAGGAGCTAAAACTGCAATTGAAATAGGATTGAATAATGTGGCTTTCATTCGTACAAGGATTGAGTTTATTGAGTCATTCTTCGGTACTGAAGAGGTGGATGAGATATGGCTTATTTTTCCTGATCCCCAGTTAAAGAAAAGAAGAAACAAAAAACGCCTTACAAGCCCCCGATTTTTAAATGCTTATCGGGAATTCTTAAAATCTGAAAATGTAATTCATTTAAAAACCGACAGCAAAGAACTGTACCACTATACAAAAAACCTGCTGGAATTTAACCAGTTAGTAATTTTGCAGTCAATTGAAGATCTTTACGCAACCTCACTTTCCAATAAAACCCTATCATTCAAAACTTATTACGA
This sequence comes from Bacteroidota bacterium, assembly GCA_030613125.1. Classification (GTDB taxonomy): domain Bacteria; phylum Bacteroidota; class Bacteroidia; order Bacteroidales; family VadinHA17; genus JAUWMO01. Next base: position 4,237 of record JAUWMO010000071.1, read on the forward strand.
ACAGGAATTCCTTAAACAGGGGAAAAAAATAACCTATTTAAAGTTTTCCCTTTCAAATAATAAGGAAATAATAGATATAGACTATGATAAAAGATAGTGGTTTTTTTAAACAGGTCTATGAGGTAACCAAAAAGATACCATATGGCAGGGTTTCTACTTATGGTGCAATTGCAAAATACCTGGGTACCGCAAAATCAGCCCGTATTGTCGGATGGGCGCTTAACGATTGCTATTCAACAGGGGAATTCATTCCTGCTCATCGAGTAGTAAACCGCAAAGGATATCTTACGGGGAAACATTATTTCGGAACGTCAAATATTATGATCCAATTGCTCGAAAACGAGGGTATAAGAGTTGAAAATGATAGAATTATGGAATTCAACAGACTTTTCTGGGATCCTGGTAAAGCTTTGTAATATGGATCGGTAATTTAAAAAATATAATTATATTTGCGCCGTTAATTTAAATTAAACTAAATTAATTTATACAAATAAAGATGACGATAACCAGGTCACAGGTTCTTGATGCTTTGAGAGAGGTAAAACATCCTGAAAAAAATACTGATTTAGTTTCTCTCAAAATGATCGAAGATCTTAAAATTGATGGGAAAAAAGTAGGTTTCACCTTGGTGTTTCACGGGGCAAATGATCCATTTGTAAATTCAATTAAAAAAGCCTGTGTTCAGATTATTCAGAAGAATTTGGGAAGAGATGTTGAGGTTGAAGGTAACATTGATCATAAATTTATGGTAACCCGGAAAGAAAGAGAAATCCTGCCAGGTGTTAAAAATATTATTGCCATTGCTTCCGGGAAGGGGGGTGTAGGTAAATCAACTGTTGCATCGAATCTGGCAGTTACTTTGGCACAACAGGGGTTAAAAGTTGGCCTGATTGATGCTGATATATTCGGGCCATCAATACCGAAAATGTTCAAACTCGAAGAGGCCAGGCCCATGGTTCAAAAAGTGAATGACAAGGATATGATCATTCCTGTTGAAAAATACGGTGTAAAAATTCTGTCAATTGGTTTTTTTATCAATCCTGATGATGCTCTTGTTTGGAGAGGGCCAATGGCAACCAATGCCTTAAAACAACTGATTAATCAAGGCGACTGGGGAGAGCTCGATTATCTACTGGTTGACCTGCCACCAGGGACCAGTGACATTCATTTAACCATGGTACAGGAAGTACCTGTAACTGGAGCAATTATTGTTAGTACTCCACAGGATGTTGCTCTGGCCGATGTTGTTAAGGGTATATCCATGTTCAGGGGAGAAAAGATTGATGTTCCTGTTCTTGGCCTGGTTGAAAACATGGCCTGGTTCACACCTGAAGAGTTACCGGATAATAAATATTTCATATTTGGAAAAGGGGGTTGCAAGGAGCTGGCAAAAAAATATAAATTACCATTATTACAGCAGATTCCAATAGTACAGAGCATCAGGGAAGATGGTGATAATGGAACACCTTCTGCAATAAATAAAGATACCGTTATTGGACAGGCATTTTTGGAGTTAACCAAAAATATGATGAATGAAGTAGATCGGAGGAATAAAGAAGTTAAACCTACAAAACGAGTGGAAATCGATACTTCCACAATGTTTAAAGCTTATAATCATAATAAATAAAAATGGACCATTCGCACAATAAACTTTTAAAAGAAAAAGTATTAAAAGCTCTTGATATGATCAGTCCATATCTTCAGACAGATGGTGGAGATATCGAACTGGTTGAAATCTCTCAGGATAAGGTTGTAAAAGTAAAATTTTCCGGTGCATGTTCTGAATGCCCTTATCTTAATCAAACCCTGACCGCTATAAAGGAAGCTATATTGAAGGAGGCACCTGAAATTAATCAGGTAATATCTGTTGATCACATGCAACAATAGATAATAACTTTCAATATTCAATGTTTAATTGATAGAAAGCTTTTATTGAATTGAATTGAATTTACTTCGTCCCTCATATTATTTACCTGGTCTGTTTTTAGTACTGGTCTTAATTTCTGGTTGTTCTGTTGAAAAGAATACCAGCATGTCAAGAAATTACCATAATCTTATTTCAAGGTATAATATCTATTTTAACGGTAAAGAAAGTTACAAAAAGGGGATGCGGAAGATAAACAGATTGTTTGAAGACGATTTTACCAGTATTCTTCCTGTATTTAAATATGCCGATGAAAATGTAGCCCGGTCAATTACCCCTGAAATGGATCGTGCCATTGCTAAAGCTTCAAAAGTAATCACTTTGCATTCTATTACAGCCAAACCGGATTTTAAAAAAAAAGAATTATCTGAAAGGGAAGAAGAATTTTATAGTCGTTCTGAATATAATAATTGGGTTGATGATTGTTACCTGCTTATGGGGAAAGCCCAGTTTCATAAACATGATTTTTTTCTGGCCCTTAAAACGTTAAAATATACAAATGGGATGGCATTGGATGATGATGTCAGGTATGAGTCATTAATATGGATTGCTCGTATTTACAATGAAGAAGGGAACTTTGATCAATCTCATGAAATCCTTGTATCACTGGAGGAAGATCCTTATTTTCCCAAAAACCTGACTTCAGAATTTTATACAACTTTGGCTGATTTCTACCTGAAACAGGAAAGGTACAATGAAGCTATACCAATCCTTGAGAAACTATTGGACCTGAAAAACGGGAAGAAAAAGAGTTACCGTTATACCTATATTTTAGCCCAGACTTTTGAGGAGACAAATAATGAGAAAGAAGCATATAAGCTATATGCAAAGATCGTTAAAATGAATCCTCCTTATGAAATGACTTTTAATGCCAGGATCAATCAAGCTGAGTCTTTTGATGTTACCCGTGAAAATGTTAGTGAAATCAAGAAGATTTTACGCAGAATGCTGAGAGACGAAAAGAACCGAGATTATCTGGATCAAATTTATTATGCTTATGGAAATATTGCATTAAAAGAGACAAAAAGGGAAGAAGCAATTGAATATTTTAAAAAATCAGCTACAGTAAGTGTTTCAAATAACAAACAAAAGGGAATTTCTTATCTCTCCATAGCTGATTTGTATTTTGTACAGGATAAATATTCTTTAGCACAACCATATTATGATTCGGCGATGATGGTTCTTGATCAAAGTTATCCCGGATATGAAATAATTAATGTAAAAACGAAAAGTCTGAATCGTTTAATTGAAAACATTAACATAGTTGAAAGGGAGGATAGTCTGCAAAAAATTGCCTCAATGGATCCTGTTGACAGATTGGCATTAATAGATCAGATCATTCAACAGGTCAGGGAAGAGGAAGAAAAGCTATTAGAAAGTCAAATCCGGGGCCAATATAATCCAACTTCAGAGTATGAAAGTAAACGTAGAATTAATCAGGAATTAAACCGTTCAGGGAATTGGTATTTTTATAATCCTGCAGTAGTGGGATTTGGCAGGAACGAGTTTCGCCAAAAATGGGGTGATCGGGAATTGGAAGACAACTGGCGGCGCAATAATAAATCAGTATCTGAATTAAATTTGGCAGAAATTGTGCAGGGAGAGGAAGGTTATACAGGTAAAGAAAACAAAATTGAAACTGCAAATATCCATTCCAGGGATTATTATCTGAAAGACCTTCCAATAAATGATTCTCTAGTATTGCTATCTGACCAGAGAATTGAAAATGCATTGTACGTGGCGGGACAGATATACTTAGATGAGCTTAAAGACAATAATAAAGCGCAGGAAACTTTTGAAATACTGATAAACAGATTTCCGGGCACTAATTATTTACTTACAGTTTATTATTATTTATACCACATGAATCAAGAATCAGAAAATGAAAGCAGGGCTTCTTATTATAAAAACCAAATAATTACAAATTATCCCGAAAGCGAATTTGCTAAAATTTTAAGTGATCCCGACTATCTCCGAAAACGAAATGAAAAGGACAGGGAAGTTTACAGGGTGTATGAAGAAATCTATGTATCGTATTTAGATGGACAATATACATTTGTAATCAGGCAATGTGAAGAAGCTTTAGAAAAATATCCTGATCATGACCTTGAATCTAAGTTCAGACTGCTCAGGGCCTTTGCCATTGGTAAAAGCGGCAATGTCAGGGAATTTAAACAAGCCCTTCAACAAGTAGTAGCTAACTCTCCTGATAGTGACGAAAAGAGCAGGGCAACTGAACTTATTGCTCATTATAATGCTACAATCCCGGAACTGAAAGCTGAGGATGAAGAAAAAGAGAGTGTGCAGATTTATACATTAGCTTTGACGGAACCACACATAGCTGTTTTGGCAATTGAGGATCAGAGTTTTGACCTCAATCAGCTGATATTTAGCATTATTAACTTTAATCTTGATCATTTCTCACAGGCTGAATTTACTACAGAAAAGCAAGAACTGGATGAACAAAACTGGCTTGTTACTATAAAAGGTGTTGGCAACGCGAAAGATACGGAAGACTATCTTGAACAAATAACCAGTGATGAAGCTATTTCTCAAGAGTTAAATGGCAAATCATATTTTCCATTTGTCATTTCTAATTCCAATTTAGGCGTTTTACTTGAACATAAATCATTATCCGTTTACTTAAGATTCTATAAAAAGTATTATATTGAATCGGAATATCCAGCTTTCCAATAATAGTATAACCTTTGATTAAAGACACATTAAATTGTTTTAATGAAACAGATAAAAATACTTTGGACTGATGATGAAATTGATATCCTGAAACCTCATATTATTTTCCTTGAGGAAAAAGGATATAAAGTATTAACCTCAAGTAATGCGGATGATGCTGTTTCGATGTTAGAGGAGCAAGATATTGATATCATCTTCCTTGACGAAAACATGCCCGGAAAGAGTGGATTAGAGATTCTGCCAGTTCTTAAAAACATTGCTCCGGAAATCCCTGTCATAATGATCACTAAAAGTGAAGAAGAGAATATTATGGAGGAAGCCATTGGATCACAAATCGATGACTACCTCATAAAACCTGTAAATCCAAAGCAGATTTTATTGACCATTATGAAATTTATCGATCAGAAAAAACTAATTTCCAAAAAGACTATTTCAAGCTATCAGTCAGGATTTGGAGAAATTACTGCTCTGATAAACCATGCAGTAAATTTCGATGATTGGATTGATATATATAAAAAACTTGTTTTTTGGGAAATGGAGTTGGAGAAATCTGAAACTGATGGAATGCAAGAAGTATTGCGTATGCAAAACGTGGAAGCAAATCAGGAATTCTCGAAATTTATTAAAAAAAATTATCTGAAATGGGTAAATCACCAGGCAGCTGGACCGATTTTATCACCCAACTTGTTTTCCAGTAAAATTTTCCCTCTGATTGAGAAAGGAGAAAAAGTAGTTGTAATGCTAATTGATAATTTCAGGTATGATCAATGGAAGGCAGTTTACCCAATCCTTCAGGACATTTACAGAGTAGAGGAGGAAGAGATCTACTGTAGCATATTGCCAACAGCTACACAGTATGCAAGAAATGCTATTTTTTCTGGTTTAATGCCTCTGGATATACAACAGACTCATCCTCAATGGTGGTTTTTTGATGAGGATACGGAAAGTAAAAATCAGTTTGAAGCTCTATTGCTGGAAAAACAAATAGAAAGATCAGGTAAGAAATTCTCATTTCATTATGAAAAAGTAAACAATCCAAGAACTGGTCAAAAACTTGTAGAACAATTTTCAAATTACCTTAACAATTCATTGATTGTGGTAGTTTATAATTTTGTTGATATGCTATCACATGCAAGAACTGAATCAGAGATGATCAGGGAGTTAGCTGGTGATGAGAAAGCCTACCGGTCAATAACTCAAAGCTGGTTTAATCACTCGCCTATTCTGGATGTTATTAAGATTCTTTCAGAGCACAATATTAAACTCATTATTACAACAGATCATGGAACAATCCGTGTAAATCACCCCTTAAAGGTTGTTGGTGATAAGAAAACATCAGCCAATTTGCGATACAAAACCGGTAAAAGTCTGAATTATAATCCAAAAGAGGTGTTTGAAATAATAAATCCCGAAGAGGCAGCCTTGCCCAGATCAAATATGAGTTCGAGATTTATTTTTGCTTTGAATGATGATTTTCTTATCTATCCTCAAAACTATAATTACTATGTGAGCTATTATAAAAATTCCTTTCAGCATGGGGGGATTTCTCTTCAGGAAATGTTAATACCCTATGTTTTATTAAACCCTAAAGGTTAAACCTGAAGTGTAAATTGGAAATAACTGTTTGTTATACGTTTTGTTGATTATTAGTATATCTGAAGCATATAAAATACAGGCGTTGTTACTTTCTTGAAAACCTGTAATTGGATAAAATGGAACAAATTGACATTAAAAATCTTAATGACCTTCAGGGAGCTGCTAAAATATTTCTGAGAAAATTTGATAAGCCTGGCATTTTTGCTTTCTATGGGGAATTAGGGGCAGGAAAGACCACATTTATCCAGGCTATATGCCAGGAACTGGACGTTCAGGATCCTGTTACCAGTCCTACTTTCTCCTTAATAAATGAATATCGTACTATTCATGATACGATAGTTTATCATTTTGACTTTTATAGGATCGAATCAGTGAATGAAGTTTATGATTTAGGATATGAGGAATATTTTTTTAGCGATCAATACTGTTTTATAGAATGGCCTGAAAAAGTGGAAATGTTATTACCAGAAAGATCAACCAGGATTAAAATAGAGGTGCTGACAAATAATGCCAGGAGGTTAATAATTTCAGAAGACAAAACTTAAATATTTGATATTGATTTTGATTTGTCGTATTTTCGGTCACCAGTGATTTTTTAAATAATTTGTTGGATAAATAGATAAACAAATGTCTGTCACGGAAAAAACATCAGGAATAAAATTTGGTAAAAGCAGATTACTTCCTCAGGAAGAAATGCTGGAGACAGCAGTAAGAAAAAAGAACTTGTTTATTGGTATCCCCCGGGAATCCTGGAAATATGAAAACAGGGTTGGTCTCACACCTGAAGCAGTGGAGCTACTGGTTAATAATGGTCATGAGGTAAGAATTGAAAGCAAGGCAGGGGAAAAAGCCAGTTATTCTGATACTGATTACAGTGAATGCGGCGGATTAATTGTAGATGACCCCCGGGAAGTTTACCAAAGTGACATTATCTTAAAAGTAGCTCCTTTAACTGAAGAAGAATCGAAATATTTAAAGGGTAATCAGGTTATCATCTCTTCTCTACACGTTGCTTCACAAAATGAAATTTACTTCAGGGAACTTATTAGAAAAAAGATAACGGGTATAGCATATGAAAGCATCAAAGATAAGTATGACCGTTTTCCGGTTGTAAGGTCGATGAGTGAAATTGCAGGGATTACATCTATTCTCCTTGCTTCAGAATACCTTAGTAATGTGCATCAGGGGAAAGGTGTGATGTTAGGTGGCATTACGGGAATAACTCCGGCTGAAGTAATAATCCTTGGTGCAGGAACAGCAGCTGAATTTGCAACCCGTGCAGCTCTTGGACTTGGAGCATCAGTTAAAATCTTTGACAATTCATTACATAAATTGAGGAGACTTCAGAACTATATTGGCCAACGATTACATACCTCCATTTTTCATCCACGCGTTTTAGAAAAGGCATTAAAGTCAGCCGATGTGGTGATCGGGGCAATACATATTGTAGATGAAGGTCCAAGATATTATATTACTGAAGATATGGTTAAGGAAATGAAAAAAGGATCTGTAATTGTTGACATCAGTATTGATCAGGGAGGATGTATTGAAACTTCAGAATGCCTTGACCATAATAACCCGATTGTTATCAAGCATGGAGTAATTCATTATGCAGTTTCTAACATTCCTGCAAGGG
>JAUWMO010000237.1 GCA_030613125.1 Bacteroidota bacterium
GGTGGTTGGAAGATATGCTTCAGGCTGATAGTAGTCGTAATAAGAAACAAAGTATTCAACAAGATTATCCGGGAAAAACTGCTTAAATTCTCCATATAACTGGGCCGCAAGCGTTTTGTTATGGCTGAGTACAAGGACAGGTTTCTGAACTTCCTGAATTACATTGGCAATCGTAAAAGTTTTTCCCGATCCGGTAACTCCCAGCAAAGTTTGATACCTGGTGTCAGACCGGATTCCTTCAACTATCTGCTCAATTGCCTCAGGCTGATCACCTGTAGGTTGAAAGTCTGAATTAAGTTTAAAATCCATTTATAATCGGATTATAATTAAACCTGGAACTAAAATAAAAATAAGAACTAGTTCACCGGGATCTTTTCGACTAAGCCATATATAATTGGATTACCCTTGCGTGAGAGAATCTCAAAATCATCAATAAAAAAGTCCTGATTTTGATTATTCCATACATATACATTAAGTATCAGATCAGGATATTTCAGATAAATATCTGCTAGTTTTAACGAATGATAAACCGTAAACCACAATCCTTCTTTTCCGGAGTAATCATTAAAATTACTGGAACGCCAATCTACGATCTTCCCTCTGGATTCGAGGGAAACAACCAGTAGTGCATTGGTAAAATTACCCGTCACATTTGCTTTTAACCGGATATCAATCATATTGTTTTCATTTTGAATAGTTTTCCACAGCGGGATAGAAAATGCAGGGCCAAATTCTGAATCCGGCTTGTAATGATAGGAATATTTCCCCGACCATTTTAATGAATCAGAATAGTTATTTTTATTTCCACTTTTCCAATTGGAAGATATCGAATCAAATTCATATAAACTATAATAGATTGTATCATTTAAATTTTTGTCTTTTTTCTTCGAAAAAATATAATAATTCCCTGCAGAGTAATTTTTGTTCTCTATCAGGCCAGGATAATAATCAATAATGATAGCGAAATTTTCTTCAGGTGTTCCCGATTCGCAACCATATATCAAGTATGGGGTTTCAGAGGTCCTCAGGAAATTCAATAACCCCTCTTTTTTATCAATTTCTGATAGTGAATAAATTTTAAGTGTTTCACTTACTCCAGACTGACCAATATAGTAATCTGCTATTTTTTCAGGTATATCCAGGATCATAATCGCGCTGGCCCCCGGATATTTTCCGGAAAACCCCCTGGCTTCTGAAATAATTTCCCTGTATGGCGAGTTGTAAAAAAGTTGATAATATTTCCGTTGGTTAATAAGAGTGGAAATGTTAACAGTGAGTATTAGGAAAACGATAACTAATTTGTAAACCGGTTTTGTAAACCTGACAATAGAAAACAATCCCATTAAGAGAAATGGGAAGGAAAAAATTAATACAGAATACTGCAATACTGGTTCATGATACCTGGAATATAAAAATCCGGTCAAAAAGGAAATTATAAACCAGGACAGGAGAATCAATACCATTTTTTTATTAGGTGCAGGAAAACTTCGGAGTGTAATTATTCCGGAGATTAGAATTATAGTAATAATTGTGTATACAATTGGCGAAAAGTGGAAAATATATTTAAAATATTGAAGAATAAAATCGTTGTGAGGTTCACCTAACCAACCGCCTACACCTCCTGTTTTAAGTTGTTGCAATGTAATATTAATATGTGGCAGGAAAAGAATAAATGTAATGAGACCTGAGATAAGGTAATTCCGCAGATTTTTACCACGAAGCAGAAAAATACCGGTAATTCCAATAAGAACGGCGAGCAGGAAACTGAAATAATGAGTATATAAGCATAATGTTGCAGAAAGGGTAAAACCTGCCAAATGTGTTAACCTTTTTCTATCAGGCTCCTGAATTATATTTATCCAGAAATAAACCATTAATAATGAAAAGAACATTCCGATAATATACGGCCTGGCAATCTGACTATACATCAGGGTATATTCAATCGAAGATATTATTGAGGCAACGATCAGACCGGTTGTTTTTCCAAAAAGCCTTGATGGGATCAAATAGCACAGGTATATCGATGCAATACCAGAGATTAAAAAAGGAAGCTTGACAACAAGTTCAGATTTACCCAGAAATTTTGTCCAGAAATATAAGAAAACCTGGATTCCTGCCGGATGCCCATCAGGCTTAATACCTATATTGATTAATTCACTAAATGATTGGAATTCTGTTCGGAACAGGGCACTAAATTCATCATGAGTGAAAGGGATTAGATGAAACTTATAAAATCTGAGTATTATTCCTGTCAGCAATATAATCAGGATCAGAATTGAATCTGTATTGTTTTTATAGTAGAATTTCACAATGATGTAATGATTGGAATGGTTCCTATTCAATCATTGATTAAAAGTGCTTCAGGAGCAAATTTAATATTTTGATTTGATTGGACTATTACTATTTGTGCTTATGTATTATTAAAATGCATCGGAATTTCAAAGTTGTCCGGTGATATACAGTAAGTTATGATGTTATCTTATGCTTTTTCCAATAAAAAGCTAAGGTTCACCCTGTGAGATAAATCGCAGATTTATTGCAAAGCAATATTTCACAGGGTGAATTTGCGAAGCTATGTTCTTGTTATGTTCAATAACATTGATTCGGAAAGAGTTGCATTTCTGAGTATTATGTAAACTAAATGTATTTTAGTAAAAATTGCATTAAGATTTTGATTACAGATATTTCCAAAATCAAGCATTTTTTCTATATTTATTAGTTAAATATGTACATTACGTATTGTAACTTCAGAAATATCAGACATTAATAATTTATTGCCCCAAAAAAGTTCAGACTATGAAAGACTATAAGCTACTAAAAATAAGTGTAGAGGATCATATAGCCATAGTTCGGATAAGTCGTCCGGAGGCTTTGAATGCCTTGAATTCAGAATTTTTTACTGAAATGAAATCCTGTCTGCTGAAGCTGGATGCAAATCCGGAAATCAGGGGACTTGTGATAACTGGTGATGGTAAGGCTTTCGTGGCAGGAGCTGATATATCCGAAATGGTGAATATGACCCCGGGTGAAGCTGAAAATTATTCAGCAGCCGGACAGGATGTATTTAATCTTATTGGGATGCTTAAAATACCTGTTATTGCTGCTGTTAATGGTTTTGCACTTGGAGGGGGATGTGAACTGGCAATGGCCTGTGATATTCGTATTGCCAGTAATAAGGCAAAATTCGGACAACCTGAAGTAAATCTGGGGTTAATTCCGGGATTTGCAGGATCCCAGAGGATGCCAAGGATAATTGGACTTGGTAATGCATTACTATATCTCATGACAGGAGATCAGATTACTTCAACTGAAGCGTTACGTATTGGCCTGGTACAAAAAGTTGTTGAGCCTGAAAGACTAATGGACGAATCACTTGACCTTATTAACAAAATTGTTTCACGTGGTCCGTCGGCAGTGGCAAAAGTTAAAAAAGTGATCAGGCAGGGTCTTGAGGTGGGTTTTACTGAAGGATCAATCCTGGAATCAACAGAATTTGGCTCACTTTTCGGGAATGAAGGTACTGAAGGAATGAAGGCATTCCTGGAAAAAAGAGAGCCAAAATGGAATTGATATTAACCCTAAAATAAATATAAAATGGAATACGCAAGCAAACTGTCAAATGTATCAATTCTTGGCGCTGCCGGAAAAATGGGAAGCGGAATTTTATTATTGATGGCTCAGGAGCTATTTGATCTTTCCAGGCAGCCCGAACATAGCCGACTTGAATTCAGGATAAATGCAATCGATGTCTCTGAGGAAGGTCTGAATGCTGTTATGAGATATGTTGAAAAACAAATTCGTAAAGCCGGAGAGCGAAAACCGGAGAATATCCGGAAGCATTTTCCGGAAAGTGATGGAAATGATGAAGAAGTGATCTCTCGTTATACAAGTGAGGTATTGGCTTTAATAAACCCTGTTACTGAACTTAAGGCTGCGTATGACTCAACTATTGTTTTTGAAGCTGCAAGTGAAAATAAAGATCTAAAAATTAGACTTCTGTCTGATATTAACAGAAACAGCGATCATGCCCCCTGGTTTTTTACAAATACTTCTTCCATTCCTATCCAATATATTGATGAAAAAGCAGGCCTGGATGGACGAATTCTGGGCTTTCATTTTTACAATCCACCTGTTATTCAGAAATTAGTTGAACTCATAACCACTGAGAATACATTGAAAGGATTAATAGAAACTGCCGGTATACTAGCTGAGAAACTTAGAAAAGTTGTCGTTCGTTCCAATGATGTTGCCGGTTTTATTGGAAATGGACATTTTATGAGGGATGCTTTGTATGCGTTTTCTGAAATAGAAAGACTGGAAAATAAAATGGAATTTGTTGAAGCGATGTATGCAATTAATGCTGTGAGCCAGAAGTTCCTTATCCGACCTATGGGTATATTACAGCTATGTGATTATGTGGGACTGGATGTTGTTCAATTCATAATGAAGGTTATGGATCCATATATGGACAAAGAAGATCTGCACAGTCCTTTACTTGCCATGCTGGTTAGTCTGGGAGTTAAGGGAGGGCAGAATCCGGATGGCTCTCAGAAAAATGGTTTTTTTAAATATGAGGAGGGAAGGATCATAGGTATATATAATGTTCGTATAGGTATTTATGTGGATATCCATCCGGTTAAATTAAAAGTAAATGAATACTTAGGAGCTCTTCCTGAAAGTTGTAAGCCCTGGAAGGAGATCATAAAAGATCCTGATAAAAACAACATTCTCAGGACAATATTTTCAGATTTAAGACAAATAAATACACCTGGTTCGGATCTGGCCTTAAAATATGGGTTTAACTCAAAAAAGATAGGATTAAAACTTGTGAATGACAAAGTAGCGAATAATGAGGAAGATGTGAACAAAGTTCTCCTGACCGGTTTTTATCATGCCTATGGTCCTGTTAATTCATTCTTTGATTGAACATTTGAAAATAGCATTATTATCAGGATGTAAATTTAACTTAATATAATATTTTTAATAATTTTTCAATATGAATTTTGAATATACTGAAGAGCAGGAAATGATCAGACAGGCTGCCCGTGATTATGCTCAACGTGAGCTTATCAAAGACGTTATTGAGCGTGATGAAAAGGCCGAATTTCCAACTGAACATGTAAAAAATCTGGCTGAGTTAGGTTTTATGGGAATGATGGTGGACCCAAAATACGATGGTGGTGGAATGGACACAGTCTCTTATGTTCTTGCCATAGAAGAACTTTCCAAGGTTGACTCGTCTGTGGGAGTGATTGTTTCAGTAAATAATTCCCTTGTGAATTGGGGACTGGAAACTTATGGTACTGAAGATCAAAAAGAAAAATATTTAAAACCTTTAGCAAGGGGAGAACAATTAGGGTCTTTCCTTTTATCAGAACCGGAGGCTGGTTCTGATGCAACCATGCAAAGGACAACTGCAGTTGAGGACGGTGATTTTTACATCCTTAATGGTACTAAAAATTGGATTACATCGGCCGGATCAGCATCAACTTACCTGGTGGTTGCGCAAACCCATCCTGAAAAACGTCATCACGGAATAAATGTTTTTATTATTGAGAAAGATACTCCGGGGATTTCACTG
>JAUWMO010000304.1 GCA_030613125.1 Bacteroidota bacterium
CATTCATAATCCTGCATATCTTTAACCACACCTGCTTTTACCGGGTTCTTATGTATATATCTCACCAGTTGCAGAAGATGGCTGTCATTACAAACAAGGATCGATTTGAACCTTCCCCTGAAAAGCTGACCATCAAATCCAGGTCTCCTATTAGATCGCTGGGTGTACACGCTGTTCAGATGCCTCATGCATCTTGAAATATTTCCATCTGGTGTTTGTAGCAGAATATGATAATGATCTGTCATTAAACAGTATGCCGCAATATTTGCATTCCACATTTCAGATATTTCAATCAGAAGATCAATAAACATCAAATAATCATGTTTATCTGAAAAAAGGTTTTCGGAGCGTCTTCCACGGTTCATTACATGATACCATGCTCCTGGGTATTCTATTCTAAGTGGACGTGACATGTTTTAAACATATAACATTTTTTATCTTCCGTGGGTCAACAGTAGATTTGACCCCATTTCGAGTTCAGCGCCGGGTTAGATTTTGTGTGTAGTTTTTTAATATAAAGAATTCAACATAAAACATAATTTTCTCGTTGACTGAAATAAATAATATTTTGAGATAAATATCTGTTTTGTATTGACAACTCAATCAACACAAGTCTTTAATTTATTAATATTATTAAAAAATTAATTTGACATAAACTTAATAGTACCTAATTTTTATAACCAGCTTTCATCAACTTGCATTAATTTTCAGGCTGATTTCTCCCCCAAAAATACCCATTGTCGTAGCGGCATCCAATAGTTTGGAATAAAGAGAATTTTGCGAAAGAAGGGCTTACTATGTCTAATGGGATCACAAAAGAAAAAGGTAAAAAGAAAAATGGGTAAAAATATTGATAAAGCAATAGTTTATTGTGAAGGAAACTTTGGCGGGATGGATGGCAAAACAGCCAATGGATTAGTTCGCCATTCAAAAAAATATAAAATTATCGGTGTGATAGATAGTAGCAGAGCGGGTCAGGATACCGGAAATATATTGGATGGCAGTCCAAATGGAATCATGATTTATAAAGATATTATGGCATGTCTGAAAAAAAATGGTGAAAAAGATATTAAGACTTTCATTTACGGCATGGCGCCTTTGAGTGGACTATTTTCAAAGGAAGATGAACAGGTAATGTTTTACGCTATGGAAAATAAATTAAATATAGTCAATGGTCTTCATGAATTTTTGACAGATAAATCTCATTTTTCCAAAAAAGCAAAGGAATGTGGAGTCAAACTGTATGATATCCGTAAACCCAAAACAATCAGTGAATTGACTGTTTTTACAGGTAATATATCAAAAGTTGAATGTCCTAAAATAGCGATTTTGGGAACTGACAGTGCAGTTGGTAAACGAACCAGTTCCACAATTTTAACCAAGATTCTTTGTGAAAAGGGCTTAAAAGCAGTCATGGTTGCAACAGGTCAGACAGGTCTGATTCAGGGCGTTAAATATGGTGTTGCACTTGATGCAATTCCCGAACAATTTATTTCAGGTGCTATGGAACAGGCTGTCTGCCAGGCATGGGAACATGAAAAACCCGATATTATTATTATTGAAGGTCAGGGGTCTCTTAGTCATCCGGCATATTTAAGCTCTTGTTTTATTATACGTGGAAGCCAGCCAGATGCTATAATAATTCAGCACCCTCCCAAAAGAGAGTTTTTAGGCGATTATCCAAAAATTAAAATGCCCACCTTGGAAAGCGAGATTAATCTTCTTGAATCATTTTCCGGAAAACCTGTCATAGGAATTGCTCTTAATCATGAAAATATGACAACCTCTGAAATAGATGAAACCATTATTGAGTATAAAAAACAATTTAATCTTCCTGTAAATGATGTTCTTACTTATAATTGTGATTGTCTTATAGAAAAAATCCTTTCACTTTTTCCGATATTAAAAAAACAAGTACAGAAACAGGTAAATTAAATGGAAAAATCAGATTGTGATTCACCATTTATTGAATTGGACTTGGCCAAGATATACCATAATGCAAAAACTCTGGTTCAACTTTTTAACAGTCAACACATTGAAATTATGGGAATCACTAAAGTAGTATTAGGCAATCCCATAATAACAAAGGCTTTGACTTCTGCCGGAATTAAATACATCGGAGATTCAAGAATCGAAAATATTAAAAGGATGATAAAAGCAGGTATCAATGCAGAGTTTGTATTAATTCGAACTCCTTTCAGGAGCAATGTTAAGCAGGTAGTTAAGTATGCCGATATCAGTTTTAATACGGAATTATCAATAATAAAAAAACTTTCTGAAAATGCGGTTAATTCAAATAAAGTGCATCAAATTATACTGATGATTGAGATGGGAGACCTGAGAGAAGGTATTTTAAGAACAGATATAGAGCAGATGATTCAGAATATACTCCCCCTCAAAGGTATTAAAATAAGGGGTATTGGTACTAATTTAGCCTGTTTCGGAGGAATAAAACCCACTGCTTTGAAAATGAAAGAACTTTCTGATATTGCGATGTTTATAGAGAAAAAATTCAGAATCAAATTAGAATTAATCTCAGGTGGTAATTCAGCAAATTTTGAATGGTTTCAAGAAATTAAAAACAGAAATCGCATAAATAATATCAGATTAGGTGAAGCTATCTTTTTAGGGCGTGAGACTTTATATGGAAATCCTATTAAAGGTCTTTATCAAGACGCTATTAATCTCATTACCGAGGTAATTGAATCAAATAAAAAAGAATCCGTTCCTGATGGAGAAATCTGCCAGAATGCTTTTGGTCAAATACCTTCTTTTAAAGATAAAGGTATAATTTCAAGAGCTATTTTAGGAATTGGCAGACAAGATGTTGATGTGAACGGACTGACTCCTTTAACTGATGTTAATATTATTGGTTCCAGCAGTGACCATATTATTCTGGAAATTACTAAATCAATTATAAATGTAGGAGATAAAATCAGGTTTAAATTGAATTATAGTGCCCTGTTGTCAGCAATGACATCGCCATTTGTCAAAAAAGTAATCATCAATAATATTGAAATGTGAAATGCGGCAAAACAGCCGCCTATTTCTAATACGCGGCTGTTTTGCCGTATAGTACTTTTTTCGTAATTTTTATAACATTACGATATCATAGAGAAAATGATATGATTAAGGTATATATTGATTTTGGAAATGCGCATAAAAGAAAAAATTGTGTCCTGCAAAGGGACGCCACCTGGAATTGAAGTATTCCTTTTGGATTATCAAGTTTTTTTAAACGGATTTACTATAGTCAAATTGTGTATCTTTTGACCATGCTGCATGTCTTCAGAATATAAAACAGAACAACCTGCTTTGAGTGCTGCAGAAATTATCAATGAATCATAAAAAGAATATCTGGTTGTTGCTGCTAAATCCAGGCCGGTGGAAATAAAACCTGCACTCGGATAAACTACATTAAGTTGCATAAATACTTTTTCCAGGTACTCCTTTGCCGCAAGCACAGGCATAGGGCTTTTGAATTTTTTCGTTGCAACATTAAAAAATTCCTGAACAACCTGAATGCTGATATAACCTCTGCCGTCACTTAATGCATTTTTGATTATTGATTTAGCCTTTCCCCTTTTGTCTTGATTGTTTGGGTCGAATGAATAAACAAAAACGTTTGTATCGATAAAATAATTAGCGTTCATTCATTTCTTCTCTCGTAAACTTTTTTCCAGCACATACATTCTTCAATGATTTCATTAAATTATCATATTCAACACCAATATTGTCTCTGTTCGCATATTTTGCAACCCATTCGCGAAAAAGCTTATTAAGCGATGTATTCTCCTGTTCAGCTTTTTTCCTGGCGCTTTCAATCAGAACTTCATCTGCACTTAATGTTATATTTCTTATCATGTATTTCACGCCCCTTTTTATATTACACATAGATAATACACACTATCATAGTGCATTGCAACATAAAAATACATCAAGTTGATTTTTTCAAATGGGTAATGTCAATATTGCCTTGCTGAAGGAACGAGATTATTAAGGTGTAACTGCTTAGGTGGATAGGCTGAAGACTGAAGACTGTTAGAAAAAAGCGCATTTCGGAGCAATGTTTGGTGCAAGAATCAGACATTTCCGCCAAAGTACGGCAATTGTGCTTTTCTGATCCCTTCAGCCCCTGCCGGGTCGTAGCCTTAGGCGAAGCCTGGTTCAGTCTAAACAGCTTCAGCCTGACTACGTGGGTAGACCCTTTATTTACGGAATTGTAATTCCTTCC
>JAUWMO010000194.1 GCA_030613125.1 Bacteroidota bacterium
TTGAGTTCAATATTTGACTTAGTAAGTTGTGTGGTACGTTCTTTAACTCTTTTTTCTAATGATTCATTAGCTATTTTTACTTTCTCCTGTTCTGATTCAAGCAGTTTCCTCATAAAAAAATCTCTCCTAAAACTAAATTCCTGCGTGTAATTAATAAACATACCTATCACACTGGCACTAATGAAAAATGAATTATTGTTGAATAATGTGTTAGCAGGAATATCCACTGTTATCCATATTGCAAAAATCTCATATATTATCACCAGAGTCCAACCTACAATCAATGCGTTAACGAACCTTGCCCTGATAAATGTATATCCAAAAATAAAGATCAGAACTAAACCGGCATAATAAGAATAAACCCCGACTTCAGAAACAATATGATTCATTAAAATAATACCTACACCCGTAAAAAACCAGGCAGTCATTATAGTAATCTGCATAAATTTCTGAAAGGATTGTAGAAAGGAAAGCAATAAAACGCCAATTAAGAGTGGTGTTATAATTCCAAACCTGATGATGAAAAGAATACCAGTAAATTGAGGAACCACCATTATATCCAGTAAGGCAAATATATCATAGAAGATTATAGCCATTATAATGGCAAATCTGAACGGCCCTAAGGACTTTCTATAGTAGTCTTCCCTGAATTCTTTCTCAAGGTGTGATTGATTATCTGAAAATGAAAGATTAAAAGGGTTTAACCTCATCCCATTTGATGAGGCTAAACCCAAACCCATTAAACTATCTGCAAGTGATTTTATTTTGTTCATTAACCTTTCACAGGGTCATCAGGCTAATTTACGGAATATTCCGCAACTTTTGAAATAGGTTCTCTAAATTCAATAAAACTTTCTTCTGACTTTTTAATACGTAAGAATAAATTTACGCCCAGGGGTTCTTTGTTAACTATCATTTGTTCTCCCTTAACACCTGCTTCAGCAGCCATCTTATACAGATCATAATCAGACCGGTAATTCAGGTACCATCCTGAAAGTGCTTCCATTAGTTTACGTGTTGGATTATAACTTGAGAAATTTCCAATAACCATTTCCCCATTCTCATCTAGAAATGGCAGATATTTCTTTAAAAGGTAAATGAAGTGTTTTTCTTTGAAATAATCAAACAGTCCGGCACTCCATATCAAGTCATAATGCTTGTGAGTTTTGAACCTAAGCACGTTGATCCGGAAAAAATTCATCTTATCAGAGAATTTGCGGTTCTTTTCTTTTGCATACTCAATTGCATTTTCATCGAGGTCGATAAGGTCGAAAGTTAAGTTTGAATCCGGATTTTTCACAAAATACTCGTAGATATCAGTTGCAGGCCCGGAGCCAAGGACCAGAACCTCTTTTGGTCCTTCAGATTTTTTTTCCAATTCTGAACAAATATTTATAAAGTAATCTTTCCGGTTCCTGACTGCCCGTGAGGCGTATTCACTATTCCACCAGATGTCCCAGTTTTTGTATCGTGGATCAGAAGTGACTTTATTTTCATATATCATATCTATGATCTTAAAGTCTCCTGCATACCCAAACGGTTTTGAGTATGCAAATCCATGCATTGTTTCAGTATTGTTCAGAACAGGAGATAAAATGTCTCTCAATTCCTCAATACCACTTTCATCCAAAGAATTCACCAGTTGGTTAAATGTTTTGTAATCTCTTTGCTCAGGACCTCCTTTCATCATTACATTCTCTAAAAAAGCTACATGTTCGTCAGTCAACTTTTTTGCGACTTGCACTTGTGTTGTTTCCATGATTAATTTAATTTGGGTTTTACTTAATTTTATTTTCTTAATACGTTTAATATCAGTATATTAATAGTGTAATCTCAATTCAATCAGGTATATAAATTCCCTTTCACAAAATCACTCATTCTTGCGTTCCTGAATACCTGTTATTATTTTTGTTTCATAACAGGCAATAATATACCCAAATTTAAAAGTATTTGTTTTATGCATATCAGATACACAGTTTTTAGTGACATATCTTATTATAAAATGATGAGATAAATCATCTATTCCGGTTATATTTATAGTTTCCCCTCTTATGTTTATACATAATTTATTTTAAAATAAAGTGCTAACTTCATTTCTCCTTGTCTACCTGGTAATATCTAACAGGTAACAGGCAATAATATTTCCACTTTTGAAATCTTAACCTATAATTTTATCTATTAGTATAATTATTTCTAACATTTTCTATGCAACTTTTTTAGCGATATATCTCATTATAATTAGGTGAGACAGGTCACCATATATAGTTCAATCAATATCACATTTTGCCATTATTTAATATAATAGCTTTCATAGAAACAGTTTATGCCTATTTTACAAAATAAAAGTATATGATTTTTGTTTTGGAAGTACTGACAGACAGATGAGATATCTTATCAGAAAAAGATGAGATATATCACCTTTTAATCACCTGTTGTTTGGATGATTAAATTTTGAATTAAGTTTAAATGAGGTATTTATGTGATATTTGGAGCATGGAAATCATAAAATCAACTATTTAGCAGTCATTTTTCCTGATAGATGAATATTTTTGTAGAATATAACTTTAAAACTATTACCCATGAATTTATCACATATTGAACATATCGGAATAGCCGTAAAAAGTCTTGAACTATCTATTCCTTTCTATGAAGAAGTATTTGGTTTGAAGTGTTACAATATTGAGGAGGTCACTGAGCAGAAAGTGAGAACTGCCTTTTTCAGGCTTGGAGATACAAAGATTGAACTACTTGAGGCTACAAGTCCGGATAGTCCTATTACTAAATTCATTGAAAAAAAAGGAGAGGGTATTCATCATCTTGCCTTTGCCGTAAAGGATATCAGTGAAACATTACATGAGGTTGAAAAAAAAGGTGTAAGGTTGATCGATGACAGTCCCAGAAAAGGAGCTGAAGGCTTGGATATCAGCTTTTTACATCCTGCCTCAACCTTTGGGGTACTCATAGAATTATGTGAAGACAATAGTTTGTGATCTTTTATAAATTAAAATTCCTTTTAGGAAGGATACTCTTCATTCATATAACAGATAACCAACTATTAAAAATTACGTATAGTATAAAGATAAACCAATACGACAGTACTTTAATAAAGATTATGAAAAAGTTATTTTTTATAATAACCTTGATTATTTTTATCTTTTGCCAGTCTGTTCACAGTCAATTTCCGTTAAATTTCAATTATCAGGCAATTGCCAGGAATTCTAATAATGATGTATTGGTTAATACCATTTTATTTGTAAAGATTGGAATTATAACTGATCCAGTATCAGGTGAGTTGGAATGGGAGGAGATTCACGAAGTACAAACCAATGAATATGGATTGTTCACTTTAAAAGTGGGTGATATAAATGCCAGAAGTGGAGGAAGCAAAGCCCTTTTCTCCGACATTGACTGGGCAAATGGACAGTATTATATGAATGTTCAGGTTGATATTGGTAATGGATATAATGACATGGGGACTAGTCAGTTAGTAGCTGTACCATATGCCCTTGTTGCAAATGAAGCAATTAATGTAGATGATGCTGATGCAGATCCTAACAACGAACTAATACATACAACTTCACTTAATGGAACAATACTTGAAATTACTGATGCAGGAGGTGCAAAACAGATAGATTTGTCTCCCTTACAAGATGGCATGGAAATTGTCGGATTAGTTCCAATAGGAGGAATAATACCATGGGTTAAAGATTTGCCAGGAGTACCACCACTAAACAGCAATTTCGTTGAATGTAATGGTCAGGTCCTGGATGATCCTGAAAGTTTGTTAAATGGTGAGATAATACCCAACCTTAATGGTGAGAACAGGTTCTTAAGAGGAAACTTTAGCAGCGGAAGTGTTGCCGGTCATGATTCAATAAATCTGAGTCATAACCATAAAATGTGGGAGGGCGAGGGTGAAAGGGATGATCGGTGGGGGCTAAGATATGAGGATCGGGAATCCTATTCTTTTGATGAAGATGGTAACAAATATTCAGGCCGGGTACATGATAATACTGATGGTTTCACAAACAATCAATTAAATACTATTGATAATAAACCACCATATTTTGAGGTTGTCTGGATAATCAGGATCAAGTAAATATCTAATTCAAATCAAAGTATTATATATATTGGGCGAAATGACTGACAGGTTGAAATTGAGTATATTAATGATTTTATTTGTAATTTTTTGTCCTTTTATTTTAAATAATGAGGTGAAAAGTCAGGTTATTTCCACATTTGAAGATACATCTGTTGAATATGTAAATAACCAACTTATTATTTCATATAACCTGACTGGTAAAGCTTCAAACAGGTATAACATTTGGCTGATTATTAAAGATTCAAATGGGAATGAAATTAATACAAAAGCACTTAGTGGTGACATAGGGTTCAATATCGGAACCGGAAATAGTAAAGTGATAATTTGGGATATAGGAAATGACGGACTAAAACTTGATGATCAAATTTCAGTCAAAATTTTTGCAGAATTAATACCACCTGTATTTAATAAGACCAATATGATGCTATATTCAACATTATTGCCTGGTTTGGGACAAACAAAAATCAGTGGTGGTAAACCTTACTGGTTATTAGGTGTGCTGGGTTATGGTTGTATAGGCGGAGCTGTCTGGTATAACCGGCAATCTGCTAAAAGTTATGACCAATATCTATATTCCCATAACAGGGAAGAAAGCAATAACTACTTTAATCAATCACTTAAGGAAGACAATATATCCAAAGCTCTGGGATACACAGCATTGGGTATTTGGGTAATAAATTTAGTATGGGTTGCTTTGATTCCTAATAAATTTGAAACAAAAACAGGACTATTTGAAAGTGCAAAATTCACTATTTTTCCGCCTGCTAAAGAGATTGACCATCTGCAGGTCGGGATTAGTATAGGATTCTAATACAAAAACAAATGACGCTATTGAAAATTACTAAGATTCTGTTAGGTATATTTTTTATTACTAATATTTTACATGCTCAGGTAACTGAAAGCAAATGGATCACAATTCATATTGATAACAAAGATATTAATACAGAAAGTATTGATACTATACCCCCAACAATATCTATTATCTCTCCCTGGGTAGCAGATGGAAATGTGGTTGATTCAGATTATGACAGAATTATGATTGTTGGTAAAGTTGCAGATGATAATGGTTTCGTAACTTTATTAGTTGACTCTTTAGAAGTAATTCCTGACTCAACAGGTATTTTCAACATAGAAATAACTCTTCATGAGGGGATAAATAAACTTAATTTTTGGGCTCTCGATCAAAGCAGGAATGTTGCAAAAAAGATTTTGTTAGTTTCTTATTATCCCCGTACTGGAAGGGAATTATTAAGTGTCAAAGATCAATATTTTGCAATATTATATAACATGACTCAATATATTTATATACAAATTAACGATTGGAATGAAAGGAATGAACATCTATTCATACATAGAAAATTTATTTAGGTTTCTGTTAATTTTCTTACTCTCTTCTTTTGTTGGTTGCAAGAAAGTAGATCAGAAACGAGTTTTAAAAGTAGAAACTATTGAAATTACAGAAATCTCTTTCATCACTGTAAGTGCAGTTGGTGAAATTATTGATACTGGTGAAGAAAAAATCCTGAAGTATGGGTTTTGCTGGTCAACATCTGAAAATCCATCTGTCACCGATGATTTTTTGTTGTCAGATACCATTTACGGGAACTATAGATTTAATGGTTTAATCAGAGGTCTCAAACCAAAACAAACTTATTATGTTAGATCGTTTGCAACTGATGTAAATGAAACCGTATACGGTTCTCAATTACACTTTGAAACAATTCCGTTAGTAGCACCGTCTTTAACAACTGACAGTATTTCTGAAATTACCAGTATTTCAGCAGTGGTATATGGAAACATAAGTACTACGGGTGGTTTACCAATTATTCAGCACGGACATTGCTGGGCTACTTCAGCTAATCCAACAGTTGACCTGCAAACGAAAACCAGTTTGGGTCAAGCCAGTTCACCCGGCGTCTTTAAAAGCCTTTTAATGATTTTAGAGCCGGAAACGAAATATTATGTCAGATCATATGTTACAAATTCATTTGGTGCATTTTATGG
Source organism: Bacteroidota bacterium (assembly GCA_030613125.1). GTDB lineage: Bacteria > Bacteroidota > Bacteroidia > Bacteroidales > VadinHA17 > JAUWMO01. The sequence goes on from JAUWMO010000194.1 coordinate 6,107, forward strand.
TTCTGAGCTAAGCTTTGATACAAGAAAAAAAATCATCTTACCTGATGTTTCAACCTCTTTGATCATCGATCTGACTGATGTTTCCCTGAGCATTGCAGGCAATATTAATCATCTGGGCAATGACATTATAATAGAGCATGGACATTGCTGGTCAGTCACTCCCGATCCTACCATTGACTTATTAACAAGAACAGAGTTGGGTGGCAGAAATACAACCGGTGAATTTACCAGCCACATAACCAACCTGATTCAAAATACAACATATTTTATTAAAGCATATGCTATTAATAGTGCCGGGGTTGCATACGGTAATGAAATAGCAGTAACAACCTTTGAAAATCCACGTGATAAGTTCACTGATGAACGTGACGGTAAAGTTTATACAATAGTTCAGATAGGAGATCAATGGTGGATGGCTCAGAATCTTGATTTTTTCACCGCAGAAGGTTCCTGGTATTATAATAATGACAGTCCGGGTTTCTCAGATTTTGGCAGACTA
>JAUWMO010000321.1 GCA_030613125.1 Bacteroidota bacterium
GAGCGATATTACTTTTTCTCGGTTGGAGACGCTTTGTTTATCATGCTGGATATGGAAGGGCCTAATTACAGAGCTCCAGGATATCTGGAAGGGGAAAATGTGGATGCTTTTTGGATAAATATTAGCAGGAAATACTTTGAAGAGGAGAAAGAGTGGCTTGAAAATATTCTGACTTTAAACAATGATGCGGGATACATTTTTGTATTTTTTCACCCTACATTTTATAGCATTAAGGCAAGTCGTGTTGCAGAAGCGAAGTTGAGAAGGGCATTCTTGGGAGATATCTTTGAACGTCATAGTGTGACGGCTGTATTAAATGGCCACGACCATTATTACCATCATGCTGAACATGGAGGAACACATTACATAGTAACAGCAGGTGGGGGTGCTCCCCTGTATGATACAGACGCAATACAACCGGAAACAGTGAAATATAAAAAGATAGAGCACTTTATGCGAATTGATGTCGGAAATGAAAGCACAACCATGAAAGCCATTGATATCAATGGAGAACTCATTGAAGAAATTACTGTTAAAAGGAGAAAATAGCAAATCGTTTTTTTGAAAATTAATTGTAGCCTTAAATAAAATATTCATTTATTATTCTTAACTATACCGTGAAATCCTCTTCAATATTAACAGTATTTATTTTAATTTTTTTAATGACTATTGAGTGTTCAACTGATCTAACTATCCAGGTTATAGCACATAGAGGAGGAGCTAATTTGGCCCCTGAGAATACTCTTGCAGCCTTTCAGAATGCTATTGATCTGGGTGTGGATATGATTGAGATTGATGTAGAACAGACCAGAGACTCAATAGTTGTTGTAATTCATGACGATAAGGTAGATCGGACGACAGATGGAACAGGATGGGTGGATAGCTTGAGTTATGGTTATATAAAAACGCTTGATGCTGGAGGTTGGTTTAATAAGAGTTTTAAAAATGAGAGAGTTCCAATCCTGGAGGAAGTTTTACAACTTATTGATGGCAGGGTAACTTTATTAGTTGAAATAAAGGATGGTAGCGAGCGCTATCCAGGTATTGAGCAAAGAACGGTGGAGGCTATTCAACAATTTAATGCTCATTCATGGACTATTGTTCAATCTTTTAATAAAAAAGCAATTGAACGCGTTAAAGCCATGGATCCGGATATTAAAACTTATTATTTACTTGGAAGGAATTTCAGCGAATATTACAAGACTTTCAGAAATAAAGATAAACAATCACACTCTTTTACCTCTGGTTATGATGGCATAGCTGTTCATTATAAAATGCTTAATGCCAATTCAGTAGAAAGTATTAAGCAATCCGGGCTTGGTTTATTTACATGGACTGTGGATGATACTTCTGATATGGCGCATATGATCAATATCGGAGTTGATGGGATAATTACAGATTCACCGGATAAATTAATTAATCTTATCCAGTAAACATCTTCCAAATGAAAGTTCTGAAAAATCTTTACCAGGTAGGAGGCGATTTTATCAAAGCTGAATAAATTGCTTCCTGAATGGAGATCCGAATGTTCAGCTCATATATTTTTCCATTTTCCCGTGTAGGGTAAACCCGGTTTGAGAAGAAAATATACAAAAGGTTTTGAGTTGGGTCAACCCACGTAAACATCCCGGTAAAACCTGAATGTCCAAAGCTTAAGGGACTGGCACTCTTAGCTGGATATATTTCATTATCAGGCAGTTCATAATTCCTGATTTTCGGCTTATCAAATCCTAGCCCACGCCGGTTGTCGTTCTCAGGATATTGGTAACGGGTGAATTCTTTCATTGTAGATTCACTTATAAACTCCTCTCCACCAAAAAATCCCATCTGAAGATACATTTGCATTAACTTGGCAAGATCGTTGGCTGTTCCGAATAATCCGGCATTACCTGATACGCCTCCCATCATGGCTGCTCCTTCATCGTGAACATAACCATGAATTTGCTTGTGCCTGAAAAAAGTGTCATTTTCAGTTGGAACAATTTGCTGCAAAGGAAAATGTAAATAGGAATTATATGTGAGTGTATAAGCTCCCAGAGGTTTGTAAATATTCTCTTTAAGGTATGTTTCATAATCCTCACCGGTTAAATTTTTTATGATTTGAGGATAGAGGTAAAAACTCAATCCTGAGTACAAATATTTTTTTTCACCGGAAACAGATGATTTTTTTATAGCTTTATACATCTTCTTCCTGTAATTTTCATGCAGGTAAAGATCTGTAATGACCGGAATATTATATTTTTTTAACGAGTCAGTTTTAAAAGTTCGATTCTTAAATTTTCCGTTTTCTTTTTTTGTACTTTTCCAGTACGGGATCCAGGCTGTCATTCCTGATTGATGTGCAAGGATCTCCCTGAAAGTTAAACCGGCTTTGTTTGAATGTCTGAAATCGGGCCAATAATTGCTGAGTTTATCGTCCAGTTTAATTTTTCCTTTATCATATAGTTGCATTAATACGGGTAATGGCCCTGTTATCTTTGTTACTGAAGCAAAATCAAAAATATCATCTTTACATACGGCATTCCGGTTTTCATAAGTGTGATAACCGTAGGTTTTATGAAATACTATAGCTCCATTTCTGGCCACCAGGACTTCACAACCTGGAAAAGCACCTGCTTCAATGCCATTGGCGGCGATTGAGTCAATTGCATTTTCCAAAATTTTTGAATCAAGACCCTCTTCTTCAGGAATTGTATACCTCAGGCGAGAGATAGCAGTAGTTTTAATACCGCTACCAGGATTAAATAAATCGTTTATTTGTACGGGAAGTCTTCCGTATGACCCGTTTGCGCCAAAGATCATCTGTGCAGCTTGTTCCTGGGCAATTGTATTATTCTGGTAGGTGAGTATAAGGCCATCTGAATTTTCGATACCAGGTAACTTCCCAAGTGTAAAAGGATTTCCAAAAACAGTAATAATTGTTTTGTTTTTATTAATCAATTCGTTCACGACTGCCTGGAGTGCAGATGTAATTCCAGAATTTTTACAGGGTCCCTGATCAGGATTAAAAATTCCGGTAATTACCAGGTCATAAGATTGTAATTTGTTAAGAACATTAGTCGCTTCCTGAGAGGCAGGATCCACATAATAATGATCTATTTTGGTGTAATTAGCAAGCATCTTCTGAAAATTTGTGAGGTCTTTTGACCCTATTCCAAGGCTTGCGATGCGTATTTTGGCCAGGTTTTTTACAGGAATAATATTGTCAGCATTACGTAAAACCGTAAGTGAAGACCTGATCAGTTGCTGGTTTAGAACGGCTGCTTCAGGTATATTCAGATCTTTATCAATGTTTTTAACTTCAATGGGTTCCAGGCTGTCCAAACCAACCCAAAGTTTAGAGGCTATAACTTTCCTGCATCTGCTTTCAATTTCTTTCCACGAAATTTTTCCCTCTTCTGCAGCATTTTTAATTTCATTAATAGTCTCAGGTACACTTTCGGTTAAAGCAAATATGTCATTTCCAGCAAGCAAAGCTTTTACATACACTTCACTTTGAGAATAACAGTCGTTTATCATTTTCATAAAAAGCTCAATACTATCTAAACGATTACGGTCATGTTTAATTTCTGAAAGTATTAGGTTTGAATCAGTGTCTGTGTTATCATAACCGGAGAGGTGCTTTGCAGTAGCAATAATTCCTCCATCTTGCATACCTTTTATAAACATGATCCTTTTTTCAGCAATTTTATCTTTGTCTGTATCAAACGACCGGTTATTGATAACCGGGTTTAAAGTATCATTGTTATAATAAACTATCGGGGTGAAGTTTAAATGTATTCCCAACCGTTTACATTCCCTGGCAATTTCCCTGCCCATCTCATATATAAGGGAATCATCCCGGATTGCTCCCAGTGTCATATGGGATGGAAATTTAATTGAATTCCTGAAGCGCAGATCAAGTCCCCATTCACCGTCAATTGCTATCATTAGAGGAACCCTTTACTCCGATTGATAGTAATTTGTCAGACGAACCTGTTTTTCTGGGGTACCCTTGAAAAAAATCATT
>JAUWMO010000125.1 GCA_030613125.1 Bacteroidota bacterium
AGTGATGTGTTCCAAAGCGGTCGTGCATTAAAAGCTGACAGTAGGATTCCTGTATAAATACCAAGAATAACAGCAAGAAAGACCAATGCTCAAGCAATAGATTTTCTGAATTTTATTGCCAGTTTCTCAAAGTCATAAAGTATTTTTAATCTCCAATCCCAATTGGGTATAAGCTCTCTCAAATAGCTGGCACTCCAAATAAAAGCCAGTGGTGTAATAATCATTAGTGTCCAGGCTCCCCATGACATTGGGGAAGTGAACCTAACTGTAGTATACAACTGCCAGAAAAACATTTTATGCTTGAGATCGAGGAATAAAACAAATAAACCAATGACCAATGCAGGGGCTGCGAGAAAACTGGCCCATTTGACAGCTGTAGGTAATTCTTTTTCTTTTCCAAGAATTGTATATAAACCAGCAAAAAACAATAGCCCCGCAGCTAGTCCTCCTAAAAAAAGATAAAATGAGATCTCCCAATGCCATATATTCAAATACGGATCAATTCCCGGATTCATTCGTCCACTTACAATCAATTCTTCTTTCATTTTTTTCCGTTTTTTTGAAAAACAGTTAAATCAAATAAAATATCTGCGGTTTGGTCCCTGCTTCAGGAGCTAATGTTTTATACTTTCTTGTTGCCAGCATTTTGGAAACAATACTGTTCGTATTATCTAAATCCCCAAAATACATACATTTGGTTGGACAAACTGATACACAAGCCGGATCTTGACCTTTTTCAACTCTATGCAAACAGAAAGTACATTTATCGACATATCCTTCAGGATGTGAGTATCTTGCATCATACGGACAAGATTCAATACATGCTCCACAACCAATACACTTATAGGGTTCTACAAGAACCACACCTCCCTCAACAATATGGCTTGCACCTGTAGGACAACACCTTACACATGGTGCATTATCACAATGATTACATCTTTCAGACCTTATTTCAAGATCAACCTGTGGATAAGTTCCCGCAACACTTTCAACCACCCAGTCGCGGCAATATCCAATAGGTACATTGTTCTCTGTTTGGCAGGCGACTACACAGTCGCTACATCCGATACACTTTTTTGTGTCAATTGCCATTGCATATCTCATGATTCAACCTCCTTTCCAACAATCATTGATGATTCTTTTTCATTCAGATAAGGATTGCCCTTGGCTTTTTCAAGTTCTGTGGGTTCTTCCGTCAGGAAGGTCACAAAGTTCCCTCTCATTCCTGTTCCTCCCATAATCGGATCAACCATGACATTAGTTATAAGCTTTTGATCGCTCAATCCTCGACCATACGATCTCTTTAAATTTTTGTTTGAATGGCCAAAACCATGGACAACATAAATACTGTCCCAACGAATTCGTTCAGTAACTCTAACTTTACTTGGAAAATTTGAAACAATACCATCCTGATTCTTTAGCCAGATTTCTTGTCCGTTTTTCAAGTCCCATTCATTAGCTACCTTGGGATTAACCCATATATTATTTTCTTCCATAAGGTCGAAAAGCAAGGGATTGTTTGTTGTTCTGCTGAACGAATGCATTGGAGCCCTTCCATAAATTAACCGGTAATAGCCTGTTGGAGGTTCCGGGTGTGGAGTATAGCTGGGAAGAGGATCATACCCCTCATCCTGCATTGCAGTAGAAAATAACTCAATCTTTCCTGTATTTGTATTGAACTCAATCTTTTCCCCTTCATTATAATACAAATCACCATATTCACGTTTGAATTTTTTCACCCCAATTTTTTTCATCTCCTCAAGCGAAGAACCCACCTGCTTTAATTGCCAATCCAATACCTCTGTGTAATCTTCATAATCAAAGTAAGCTCCTAACCCTAGTCTCTTACCTAGCTCTTTAGCCATCCACCATGCGGGTTTGGAATCGTATTTTGGCTCAGCAGCGGGCATTCGCAAAGCAATAGTTGGAGTCCGGGTTCCTGAAGTTCTGATATCATCATATCGTTCTAAGTAAGTACATTCGGGCAAAATAACATCGGCGTAGCCCGTGATCTCCATGGGCATTGTATCAATGGCCACCAAAATATCCAGGTTTTGAATTGCCGTATAGGTCTGCTTCTGGTTGGGGAGGGTTTCTATTAAATTTGTTCCATATACCAACCATGCCTTAAAGGAGCAATCGCGTTCAGTGGTTGGAACCGTGGCATCACAAATCCCCGAAGCCAATGCCAACTCTGCTAACTTAAACTGACCGGGAAATGCATCCCTCCAGGATCTCTTTGGCTTGGGATACTCGGGTGATGGATACTTGGGAAGATGAATACTTTCGGGAAGGAAAAAACCACCCCTGCTACCCCAGGAGCCTAAAAGAGCATTCAATATGGCTATTGCCCGGGTCCTCTGTGTATCATCACCGTACCAGGTAACATGACGCCCAGGGTGAACAATAACTGCAGGAGAAGCATCTGCCATTTCTTTAGCAGTTCTTCTGATTACATCAGGTTCAATGGTCGTGATCCCATATGCCCATTCCGGGGTCATTTGCCGAACATGCTGTTTGAGTTGTTGAAAACCGAAGGTGTTCTTTTCTATATACTCCTTATTATACAATTCATCTTCAATAATAACATGTATCCAGGCCATCAAAAGTGCCAGATCTGTAGCAGGCTTGATGGGCAACCAGTATTTTGACTTGCTGGCTGCAGTTGAATATCGGGGATCTACAGTAATAATGGTGGCTCTTTTATCTATTGCATCCGACATTTCCTGAACCTGTCCATTGTGCATGTTCTCGCCTATGTGCGAACCTATAAGAACCAGGCATCTTGTATCTCTGATATCGGTAGGTTCGGGAGATCCAATGGCCGCACCAAAAGTAGCAATAAAACCAACCTCTCTTGGTCCCCGGCACTGAGCGTATGATGGAGCGGCAATATTACCTGATCCGAAAGCTTTTAGCAAATGACTAAAATATTTTCCCCCGGCTCCATGAGAGAATAAAGCCACACATTCCGGACCATGTTCCTTTGCAATTCCCTGCATTTTTTCAGAAATATAATCCAGGGCATCATCCCAACTTACCTCTTCAAAAACCTGCTTGCCATTTACCTCTTTCCTCATTAAAGGAGTTTTTAAACGGTCCTCATCATTATACATCCCAACCCCTCCGGTTCCTCTCGGACAAAACCTCCCATTGCAGTGAGGATCCTCGTCGTTTCCAATGATCTTTACAATCTTTCCTTCTCCATCTTTATATGTCCATCCGGCACATTTCCAAAAACATACTTCGCAATAAGTTGGAAAACGTTCCTGGACTTCCGATTTCTTCTCTTTCCTTTTTAACAAGTCGCTAAATTGGCTTGCCTGAGCAAGCTTAACAGAGCTCAAACCTAAAGCCAATCCACCTGTTCCAGCTGCGGAGATTTTTATAAAATCCCTTCTTGTTTTCATGTGTAATTAATTTTACTTTAAATGAGTAAATGCATCAAAAATTATCCCCTGATAAATTTTTATGCTCATTTCATCTATTCTTTTATGAATCTGGTTTTACCCGCTAATACTTATTTATTGCTGTCAAATTTTTCAACAATCAAACACATCTAAATTGCTGTATATATTGCTGTAAAACTATTTAAATAAGTGTAATTGAAAATCGAAAGTAAAGAAATTCAAAATGATGGGGCTGCTAAAAAAAGTGTTATAGAATATATTATCTCTATCTATCTTGATATAAGGCTCTTAGACTCTTTATTTATAATAAGATTACTTAATAAATAAGCGTCTTTCTCCTCATTAGGGATTTGGTTTTGCTCGATAAAATTTTTACTCGTAAAAGTACCTCTTCCGATATCCTAACATTTATCATCTCATTTGGGTATTAATATTTGCTATTTTTGACATGAATTTTCAGAAATGCATACAGTCAGGAAAATATCCAGAAAGCGATTCTTTATAATCCTTGGGAGTATTTTGATATTTCCTTTTTTTTATATCTGGATTGCTTCTATTCAAAGGCATAATAAAATTCAACCCGGGAATAAAAAGTTAATCTACCCACTCGATTTATCAGCCGGAGTCCATTTTGAAGATCAGATAATCATAATCAAAGAGGCTGGTAAATTCACCGTCTTGTCGTCGCGGTGTACTCACCTGGGATGTAAAATCAACAAATTTGAAAACAATCAATTGATTTGTCCCTGTCATGGCTCTGCATTTGATATGGAAGGATCTAGTGTAAAGGGCCCTGCCGTGAAATCTCTCCAAAAATACAGTCATAGTATTGATTCAAAAAATAAAAAATTAATTGTTCATTTATCATAGATGAATTGCAACAACTGGGAAAAAATAAAAAAAAATGTCTTTTTCGACTCTTATGGGATGATGTCGATAGGGTTTTTTCTTGTTTGTGTCCTTTCAGGAATTTTCTTAGCGATTCCTTATGATGTCCATGATCCATATTCCTCCATAGGAAGACTATTGATCGCGAATCCCTGGGCCAGTTTTTTTAGAAATTTACATTACTGGAGTGCCCAGTTTTTTCTGATTTTTATCATTCTTCACGTTTGGGAATACCTCGGCTATCCCAAAGATTTTAAAGTAAAAACAGGAATTTGGTTCAGGCTGGTTGTATCCCTGCTTTTTGTATTCTGGGTTATGCTCTCAGGATTTTTTCTAAAAGCTGATGCCGACAGTCTCCAGGCTCGCCGGATCCTTGAAACCCTTCTATCTTCTATCCCCATATTCGGGGATATATTATCCTACAGTGTCCTTGGTCCGGAAAATGACCTCCAGATCATTTATGTCCACCATTTAGCCACAACAAGTATTTTTATTGCCCTCATAATTCTTGAACATGCCCATACCATTTGGGGGAAACTGAAAACCTTTATCATTTCACTGATTCTTATATCTCTTCTTTCCATTGCTTTCCAGGCACCCCTTCACAATAATCTCGACCCCATTATGAAAGGGCCATGGTATTTCCTTGGATTACAGGAAATTCTCCATTGGCTGAGTCATCCAGGTTTTTCTCTGCTCTTGATTTTCAGTATTTTAGTGCTTATATATTTCTTACCTTCTATAAAATCCAGACCTGGATTTATTCTGAAGAAAACTCTTCTTTATTCCTTTTACGTTTACCTGATATTGACACTGATCGGGAATTTTTTCAGAGGAGAAAACTGGAAATGGATCTGGCCCTGGGATGACCGGTATAGCATTCAGATACATACCCCGTTCAATCCCATATTTATGAATTTGTATTCTGAGAACGACAGCCTCAAATTAAGTGAAATCCCTGTTGTATTGGGCAGAGAGGAATCGTGTTTGATTTGCCATTCCGGAATGAAAGGATTTTCACCTGCCCATTCTCCCGATGCAATTGGATGTGTTTCCTGCCATGGAGGAAATTCCTTTGCTCTCAACAAAAAACAGGCACATAAAAATATGATTCTTATTCCGGGAGATAACCTTGATGCAGAAAGGAGTTGCGGAACTACAAATTGCCATCCGGATATTCCACAGCGAGTAAAATCCTCTCTGATGTCCACTCTGAGTGGAATGATCACTGTTGACCGGTATGTCTTCGGAGAAACCAAAAGTCTGTCTGAGATAAGTCATGTTCACGATTTAAAACAAACCGCGGCCGACAATCATCTTCGGGATCTTTGTGCTTCCTGTCACCTGGGGAATTCAAAAATTAAAACCGGTCCTATCACTCAGCTATCCAGGGGCGGAGGATGTAATGCCTGCCATTTAAACTATTCAAACAGTGCTTTGATGGCATATAAAGAATACCATGCATCAGGCAGGAAAGACAACTTTCATTTTACCAGCCATCCTTCTCTCTCAATTAAGGTATCCAATGATCATTGCTTTGGTTGTCACAGCAGATCCGGAAGGATCTCAACAAATTATGAAGGCTGGCATGAAACACAGCTGGATGAGCATGACAGTCTGAACACACCGGCCTATCGAATTCTTGAAGATCACAGGATTTTTACATTTGTGGAAGATGATATACATCACAGAAAAGGGCTTGCATGTATTGATTGTCATAATTCCTACGAATTAATGGGGGATGGTGAAATATACGCACATAAGGAAGATCAGGTCCAGGTAGCCTGTGAAGATTGCCATCTCCTTGAGCCTCCGCAAACCCTCAATCCTGATAAATTTGATTCTGAAGCAAAAAAAATTCTGGAACTCCGGCCGGTCCCCCAGGAAACCAACTGGTATTTGACCACAAAAAAAACAGCCAGACCAATTGTAAATATCTTTATCAACAAACATGATTCCGTTAAATTATTCGGAAAGATTTCCGGAAAGATTCATACTGTTCTTACTCCAGCGGATGTTTGTACACGGGGAAATGCTCATGATGACCTCACCTGTAGTGCATGCCATACCTCATGGGCTCCACGTTGCCTTGGATGCCATACAGATTATGAGCCGAATACACCGGGATATGATATTTATGCAAACAAGTTTACCAGGGGATCCTGGATTGAATACGCCGGGAAATACCTGGCTATTCCTCCCAGCCTGGGAGTAGAGTATCATTCTCACGGGGAAGAAGTTTCTGAAAGGAGAATTAAAACTGCCGTCCCCGGGATGATCCTGACCGTTAACAAAAACAGTTATAACAAAAACTCAGATACGGATCTATATAGTTTTCACCGCTTATTTGCTCCTGCTGAAGCCCACACTATTCAAGCAGAAGGAAGAACTTGTAAATCCTGTCATAATGACCCGGTTGCTCTGGGATATGGTGAGGGAAAGTTGTATTTTGATCTAAATACCCTAAAATGGAGTTTCATCCCCAGGTATCAGTTGAACAAATATGACCGTTTGCCGGAAGATGCCTGGATTGGATTCTTAACCAACAATAAGGGAGTTTTATCTACAAGAGAAAATTTCAGACCTTTTAATCTAAAAGAACAAAAAAATATCCTGTTAGTTGGCGTTTGCCTTACGTGTCATGATGAAAACTCGAAAATTATGATGGAAAGTCTTGATGATTTTCAAGGGCTTATAGACCATCGAAGCCCAGAGTGCAAAATCCCAGATTGGCAATAGTCCTTCAATAAAAAAAAGGTGAGACAAAATTGCCTCACCTTCCTTTTGGCACTTGAAATTATTTGGCCACTTTATTGGCTGAGTCAGATTGCCAGTCAAAAAAAGCATCGTCATATATTTTTACATTTTTGTACCCCAGCATATCCGTTAAGGCAAAATAAACTATCCCTGCTCTTACACTGGTTAAACAATAAAGAATTATCCCCTTTTCCGGAGTGATACCTTTAGCTTTAAAAAGTTTTTGTAATTCATCAGTACTTTTAAATTTGGAATCTTCGGTTAGAACGTTACTGAATTCCAGGTTAACTGCACCCGGGATATGACCTTTTCTTATGTCAGATTCATCGGTTCCATTGAATTCTTCAGGTGCACGGACATCAACGATCACTGCACCAGAACCACCTGAGGCAGCTTTAACCTGTGCGGTTGTTGCAAGTTTACTTATATCAACCTTAGGTGTAAAAGTAACAGCTTTAACTGAAACAGGGGCCCTTGTTACCGGTTTACGGCCAGCACGCCATGCTTTCATTTGTCCGTCAAGTATCTTTACGTTGGGTGCTCCTAAATATTTCAGGATCCAGTAAAGACGACCGGAAAATTTTCCCGACCCTGCATCATATAACACAATGGTTTTTGACTCACTGATACCCTTGCTGCCAAAAATTTTTGCCAACTCAGCAGTAGCCTTTAAATATCCGTTAATAGCCGGATCTTTATAAAGCTCTATATGATGGACATTCACAGCTCCCGGTATATGAACTTGCTGATAATCAGCAGGTGTTCTTGCTGATACAATAATTGTATTCTTATCCTTCATTATCTTTACAAGGTCATTGACCGATATCAGATCAGGACCTGCAAAAAGAATTCCACCAGTTATAAAGAAAATGATGAATAATCCAAATATTTTATTTTTTGTTTTCATTTCAAATAATTTAAATAGTTACTATTAAAAACTTACCTGCATTTGAACCAGTACCCAGTCGTTTCGTACCTCATTAGCCTGCTCTGCCCGATATGAATAGTTTATCTGCAGTCTGGTCCAGTCATTAAAGAAATAATTGATGCCTCCGGTAACCGCAGTTTCCAGATTGTTATCCTGACTTAAGTCGCCATTGTATGACTCAAATTTTACTACCGGTTGCAGGTTCCACGGGGTCATGTATAATAACATTGCATACATCCCGCTTCTTGTAATTGGTCCTTCATGAATTTCAATAGGTGTTCCATCACATCCGCCACCTGTTGTATACGAACCTGTATCTTTCCCCCAGATATATTCTGCCTGCAAAAGAAAACCCTTCCAATCAATCTGCATTTCTCCGGCAAAACGGGTCTTGGTATTATCAGATTGAGATCCGGTGATCCCCTTTCTGAAACTACCTCCAAAACGGAATACATCCCAGGGTTGAACAACCACTCTGCCAACGATATCTTTATTGTTATTCTCATCAAAAAATCCCCGCCTGTAACCATTCATCACTGCAACATTATAATTTATAACATTTGAAGCAAGAGATCCCCATACCATCAAACCCTGGTCACGATTGGGTAAAGCCAGTTCATTTACAACCTTAGAGCGCTGGATCGTATGAAGTTTGTGGCATGCCGTGCTTAACTCCTGTGAAAAAGGAGGTTTGTATTGACCCAAAGTTATTCTTGCAAATGAAAACCGGTTATACGAAACGAATGCATCTAGCAGAAAAGGAGCATCCGGCATAAACTTTGAGAAATCAACAATTGCATAGTAACTGAAATCATAGGGTACATTTCCCGTTACACCTATCCTTGCCCTTCTGAAAGCAAAACTGTTGGTCCATCCGTCAGATTTTTCTATCATCTGATACTCAGGCTGTATAAAACCAATTACTGAAACACCTTCATCAGAAGCCGGTTCCATACAACCCTGGGCAAACAGGTTTCCCAACCCAATGCTGCCCAATACTAAAATAATAAGCGTTATTTTTTTCATTTCAACAGAGATATTTACCAGGATTAATTAAAATATTATTTAAGAGAGAATTAAAAAAAACTTATTTTGTTTCAAGAGGCAAATCTTCAGGACATCCTGTAGCTGCTGACCATTTGCTACTGGTCAGGTTATTATAAATGATGCTGTTCACGCCAAATTTCAGGCTGGTGGAATTGTATCCCAGCACTGTCAGATAAGCAGTAACCATGGAAGAGGTCTGGCCGGTCCAGCAATAGGTAGCCACGGTTTTCGAAGGATCAATATGCTTGAATTGGTCTCCTGCAATAGTCAGAGGCTTAACACGGTAAGCTCCAATAATGTTTCCATAATCTGTAACATCTTTCGCATCCC